>NZ_PGDQ01000001.1:300000-390868 GCF_003073135.1 Euzebya rosea | reverse complement strand
CCGAGGGGCCAGGACCTCCGAGGGGCCAGGACCTCCGAGGGGCCAGGACCTCCGAGGGGCTCGGCGCCCGCGTGAACAGGCGGACGTCGTCCACGAGGCCGTCGAGCTGCCACCCGTGTCAGCGCTCCGTGTGCGATGCACACCTCTCGTGGGAAAGGATCGAACACACCCGCCGGCGGTGGGTGCGATCCACTGCACCTCGAGCGGCCCATCGCACACGCCGGCCGAGGGTGGGTGCGATCCACTGCACCCCGGGCGGCCGATCGCACACGCCGGCCGAGTGCACATCCCCCGGCCACCACGAAGGCCCCGGACACGACGTCCCCCGGGACACGACGTCCCCCCGGGACACGACGAAGGCCCGCCGGTGGGGCGGGCCTTCGTTCGACTGTGGTGGTAGTTGCGAGGGCAGGATTTGAACCTACGACCTCCGGGTTATGAGCCCGGCGAGCTACCGAACTGCTCCACCTCGCACGAAGAACAGTAGCGCCGGGTTCACGACCTTGCAAAGGCCGACTTGGTCAACAGTCCAATCACCTGGCGGGTGGGCGCGAGGTTGGCCCCGCGGGGCTGGCGGGACAGCCATTCGACCCATACCGGATCGGGGTTGAGCGGCCAGCTCGGGTGATCCTTGCGGTGCAGCCGCTGGGGTGTGGCGTCCATCCACCGGGCGACCTGCTCGATGGTCCGCCAGCTGATGTTGGCGGTCCTGACGTCGGCCACGCCGGCCCGACGCTCGCGCTGCTCGGCGGTTGCACCGGGCAGGCGTGCACCCAACGAGGCCACCGTCCCTCCGAGCCGGTGCGGCAGCCACGGCACCCACCGCACGTCGGTGTGCTGCTCGACGGGGTACATCCGGTTCGGCGCCCCGACGATGGCCACGCCACCGGGAGCCAGCACCCGGCCGAGCTCCCTGGCGTAGGGCTCGAGGTCGGTGACGTGCTCGATGACGTCGAGGGACTCCACGACGTCGAAGTGGCCGTCCGGGAAGGGCAGCGGCTCGGCCGGGTCGATCAGCCGCACGTCGACGCCGGGCAGCCCGCGGGTGCGCAGCCGTCCCATCCGGACGGTCTCGTCGTCGATCTCGGTGCCCACGACCTCCGCGGCACCGAAGGCGTGGTAGGCCAGCACCGTCCCCGCCATGCCGCATCCCGAGGCGTACACACGGGCCCCCTCCAGCGGGCGGTGCGCCTCGACGATGCCGACCCAGCCGAGGAAGAAGTTGACGCCCAGGTAGGTGTCGGTCAACGAGCCGTGCAGGACGCTGTCCCGGGCGTGGTCGAGGAACGCGTCCACCGCCGCCCGGTAGGCCGGCGGGTTGGCGTCCATCAGCAGGCAATCGGGCGGCGGCACCCCGACGGCGGCCTCTGCGCGTATGCGCTCGACCTGCAGCCGGCGGGCGAAGGCGGCCCACGCGGCCCGCTCGGCCGCTGGGTCCCGGAAGGCGACGTGCTCGCCGTCCGGTCCCACCTGCTGCAGCCGCTGCCCGTCGAACACGACGCCGTCGGGCAGTCCCCACCCCCCCTGGGTGGTCATCGGGTCATGACCCCGCGTCGATCACGAGCTCGAGGGCTTCCAGGTATCCCTGCGCCTCCTCGACCTTCTCCTGGTAGGTCCCGAGGTCGCCGGCAGCCAGCGCCTCGTCCGCGGCCGCGAACGCCTCGATCGCGAGGGCGATCAGGGACTGGGCGTCGCCGCCCACCTCGACCGGTGCCGACGGTGCCTCGGTGCCCTCGGGTGCCGGCTCCGCGTCGGGTTCGGCCGGCTCCTCCGGTTCCTCGGTGGCGCCCGCCTCCGGCAACGAGGGGACGTCCTCGAACACCGCGATGTCGCCGAAGAGCGTCTCCAGCGCCTCGTCGAGCCGTGGCTCCATGACCACCCGGTCGCCGTAGACCAGGATCACCCGTCGCAGCTCGGGGATGTCGGACTGGTCGGACTTGAGGAACAGCGGCTGGGCGTACAACAACGACTCGTCGATGGGCACGACGATCAGGTTGCCGAGGATCACCGAGGAGCCGCTGTCACCGAGCAGGGTGATCAGCTGGCTGACGTCGGCGTCCTGCTGGATCCGGGCATGGATCTGCTCGGGACCGAACACGGTCTCGGTCGGCGGCATCTGCAGGATCCGCAGCTCGGGGTTGTCGGGATCGCCGGAAGCCGCGAGGTAGGCCGACAGGACGTCACGGTCGGCCGGCGTGAACGGCTGGATGAGGGAGAAGTCCTCCTCCTCCTCACCGGGCAACCTGATCAGCTGGTAGGTGGGCGGGAACGGCCGCGTGATGTTGCCGCCGTTGTTGTCGGCGAAGGCGTTGTCCGCCGGCAGCTCCCACTCGTCGGAGGCGTTGTAGAACGCATCGGCGTTGGGGATGTGGTACCGCAGCAGCAGCTCGGACTGCACCCGGAACATGTCCTCGGGGTAGCGGAAGTGCTGCTTGATGTCCGGGTCGATCTCCTCCATCGGGGTCAGCACCCCGGGGAAGGCCCGATCCCAGGCTTGGATCAGCGGGTCGTCCGGGTCGTTGACGTACAGCTCCACCGTGCCGTCGTAGGCGTCGACGACCGCCTTGACGGAGTTGCGGATGTAGTTGGCCTGCCCGGTCAGCCCGCTGACCCCGCGGATCTGCTCCTCGGTGGTGACGCTGCCGTCGGGCTGCTGGACGAACACCGTCTGGCGTTCCACGATCCGGGTGGGGCCGGCGAGGTCCAGCCGTTCGCTGTAGGGGATCATGTCGGTGATCGTGTAGGCGTCCTGGACCCACTTGACCCGGCCGTCCACCACGATGGGGTACGGGTCGTGGTCGAGCTCGACGAACGGCGCGACCGCCTCGACGCGCTCCCTGATGGAACGGTTGAACAGGATGCGCGAGTCGGGCTGGATCAGCCCGGACAGGACGATGTTGGGTTCGCCGTAGCGCAGCGCGAACGCCAGCCGGTTGAGCAGGCCGCCGACGTTGACGCCGTCCGCGCCGTCGTAGCGGTTGCGTTCCTGCGCCGACTCGGTCTCGAAGTCGAACTCGTCCAGCGTGGCGTTGATGATGGAGTAGCTGGGCGGGCGCTCCGCGAAGTAGATCCGCGGCTCCTCGAGCTCCAGCTCGCCCACACCCCGGTTGGGGATGTCACGGGCGAGGAACTCCGGCTGGCCGTTGCTGGCCGCGGTCGAGACGACCGAGGCGACCACGCCGTAGCCGTGGGTGAACTCCAGGCGCTGGTTCTGCCACGACGGTTCCTGCAGGTCGTCGATGGAGATCTCGCGAGCCGAGATCATGACCTGCTGGGGGTCGCCCTCGATCACGTACCGGTCGACGTCGACGTCGCGGAACTCGTAGTACGGCCGCAGCTCCTGCAGCTGCTGGTAGGTGTTCTGCAGCGTGTTGGGGTCCCACAGGCGGATCGCCTCGAGGGTCGCGGCGTTCTCCTCGACGTCCTCGGCGGTCAGGTCCTCCGACGCGGGGAACCGTTCGTAGCTGACGGTCCCCGCACCGATCTCGGAGGCATCGGTCTCGATGCCCCAGGCGTAGCGGGTGAAGGCGAGGTTGCGTTCGATGAACGGCTCCTCGCGGTCCAGCTCCTGCGGGTTGACCTGCACCGCCTGGATCACCGCCGGGTAGATCCCGCCGAGCACCAGCGAGGCGACCAGCAGGATCCCGACGCCAGCAGTCGGCAGGACCGCACCGCGGAAGCGGATGTTGGCCAGGAACAGCACGACACAGACCGCGGCGATGATCGTCAGCAGCTCGAACGCACGCAGCTCGGCGTTGACATCGGTGTAGGACAGGCCGGTGACCAAGCCGCGTTCGCTGTAGCTCAGCATGTAGCGGTCCAGCCAGAAACCCCACGCCCGCACGGCGATCAGGCTGGCCAGCAGCACCGACACGTGCACGTTGGCGCCCGAGGTGATCTTCTGGCCGGGGCTCTGCGGCCGGATGCCACCGAAGAGGTAGTGGGCGCCGGCCGACAGCAGGATCGTGATGGTGAGCGCAGTGAACAACCACGAGTTGATCGTCGTCCAGAACGGCAGGTCGAAGACGAAGAAGCCCAGGTCGATCCCGAAGTGCGGGTCGTCGATCCCGAAGCTGCCGCCGTTGGCCCACAGCAGGAACGTCCGCCATTCGCCGAACAGCGACGATCCGCTGAGCAGCGCCACGACCACGGTCAGGGCGATCAGGAGCGGCCGCGCGATCGGGGTCACCATGCGGCGGTAGCGCTCGATGACCTCCTCGCCCTCGGAGGGGATCCGGAACTCCGGTGTCAGTCGCCGGGCGAGGAAGAGGTTGGTGCCCAGCAGCGCCATCATGACGACGGTCGCGGCCGCCCCCAGCCCGAAGCGGGTCTGCAGCAGGTTCCAGAAGACGTCGGCGAAGCCGATCGACTGGTACCAGAGGACGTCGGTGTAGAAGGTTGCCAGGCGTGGCCCGACCACCGCCACCAGGACGACGAAGGCGAAAAGGACGAGAAGCCAGCGGCGGCGCAGCTCAGCGATGATGGTGTTCATGGTGGGTCGCCCAACCTAGAGCAGCCGGTCGTTCCCCGCCGCCGGGCACCACGTCAGTCGCTGTCGGTGTCCTCGTCGGCGTCGTCACCGGCCGCCTCGGCAGCCAGGACGGAGGTGTTGGCGTCGGCCGGTTCGGCCTCGGCCTCGATCTCCTCGACCTCCAGCAGCGCCAGGTCGACGGTCTCCTTGGCCTGGCGGAGCCGGTTGGCCAGCTCGTCCCGACGGCCCTCGAGGTCGTCGATCTGCTTGCGGATGGCCGCGGCCTGCTCGCGCAGCCCGTCGACCTCGTCCTGGGCGTCCTTCAGCCGGGACTCGCGCAACGACTCCGCCTCGGTCTCGGCCTTGCGGCGGATCTCCTCGCCCGCGGCGTGGGCGGCTTCGAGGATGCGCTGGGTCTCGGCCCCGATGGCGGCGAAGGAGGCCATGGCGTCGGCCGGTGGCGCGGGCTCGGGGGCAGGTTCGACGACCGGTTCGGGCGTCGCCTCCTCCACGGCCTCGTCGCCGTCCTCGGCGTCGGCCTCGACGGCGGCGTCGTCGGCCGCCGGCGCGTCGTCGGTGGCGGGCGCGGCGGCAACGCCGCTGCGGCCGAGCAGCGATGCGAAGTCCTCGGCGACCTCGTCGAGGAACGCATGCACCTCGTCGCGGTCGTACCCGCGGAGGGACACGAGGAACTCTCGTGACTGGATGTCCTCTGGCGTCAGCACCCCAGGAGCCTTTCGGTTGTCGGTCACGTCCCGGGGAGTCTAGAGGCCGGACGGGACGAGGCGAACCAGCCGGACCGGAGTTCTCGTGGGACGGGGCTACTCCTCGGGGTCGAGCAGGCCGACCGCTGCCGGGACGATGTCGAGCACCTCGTCGATGAGGGTGCCCACGGGCCCGAGGACCGGATCGGGTTCGGGGTCGGTCGGCGGGGGCGGCGGGGGTGGGGGCACGGTCGGCGGGACCGTCGGCGCCGGGCCCGGACCGGGATCGGTCACCGTGGGCACCGACGGCGCGGGCGCGGCCGGGGACACCGGCACCGGGGCGGGCACGGACGCCTCGACGACCTCGCGGGCGGCGACGGCTTGGTCGACGGTCGCCCCGAACGTGACCTGGCCGAGGTCCAGTGCCATCGCGATCAGGCCCCAGCGGGCCCCTTCTGCACGGAGTGCGGCGACCCGAGCGGCCGTGTCGGCGAGGTCCTCGGGGCGTTCGGCGGCCAGCGCGCGGGACACGAACAGGCCGATGAGCGCATCGGCGGGCGGTCCGACGGCCCCCTCGTCGTTGCGGTTCGGCGCGGCCTGCAGCAGGACGTCGACCTCGTCGGCCCCGACCTCGGCGAAGGAGGCGTAGAAGGCGGCGGGCTGCAGGCCGGTGCCGTAGAGCTCGGCCAGCCGGGTGCTGTAGCGGGCCACCTCCCCGTCGAAGTTGATGGCCTTGCTGAGCAGCCGCTGGTCGACGGGGTCCTCGGCGTCGTAGGCAAGCGGGTCGTCGAGGCCGTCGAAGCGCCGGCTGGTCAGGCTGAGCTGGCGGTAGGGCTGCAGGCGGTATCCCTCACCGGGGCGACGGACCTCGGCCGTGCCGGCGTAGATCGCGACCCGGGGTGCGACGCCCGCGTCCACCCGGAACGTGCCGATGCCGTCGACGACCGCATCGTCGACGCGGACCTGGAGCTGGTCGCCGTCGACGACGACGTCGCCCCGGACCAGCTCGACCTCCTGCTCGGTGATGACGGCCTCGGCGTCCTCGAGCAGGAACACCTGGTCACCGTCGACCTGCAGTCGGCTGTCGGTCACCGCACGGATGCGGTCCCCGTCGTCGGCGTGGCTGGCGAGGACCCACGCGTCGTCGTCGAACCGTTCCAGCTGGCCCTCCACCAGGGCGATGTCACCGCTGGACCGGGTCGACGAGCTGCACCCGCTCGCCACGAGGGCAAGCGCGGCGACGACGACCAGGGCTCGACGCATCCTTGCCAGTGTGCACCCCCGACATCGCTGCGGCCAGCATCGATCGGTGACGAACAGTGACCAGTCCATCGCGGAAAGTACCGACGCCGTGGCCTCAGAGGGGTGGCGGGGGGACCAGTCCACCGCGCAGCGGCGGCGACGGGAGCGCGGGAACGGGGACGGGACCGCCCACGGGCAGCAGCAGGCTGACGGTGGCGCCGACACCCGGGTCGGAGTCGACTTCCGCGGTGGCGCCCGTCCCGTCGAGGATGCGCTTGACCAGGCCGAGGCCCAGGCCGAGGCCGCCGTAGTGGCGGGTCTCGGTCCCGTCGACCTGCCGGAAGTCGGTGAAGAGGTGCGCCGCGGCCCGGGGGTCGATGCCGATCCCCCGGTCGATCACCGACAGCCGTACGCGGTCACCCTCGGGACGGGCGGTCACGTCGACGGGATCCCCGTCCGGGGAGAACTTCACGGCGTTGTCCAGCAGCTCGTCGAGGACGCGGCGCAGGTAGACCGGGTCGGCGAGGACCGGCGGCAGTCCCCCGTTGAGAAAGTTGCCGAACTCGCGGCCGTCGTGGCCGGCCCGCCACTCCTCCAGCGTCTCGGCGACCATGGCCGTCAGGTCGATCGGTTCGGGTTCGAGGACGACGCGGCCGGAGTCGAGGCCGGCGAAGTCCACGATCATCCCGACGATCCGCTCGAGCCGGGCCGTGGAGTTGAGGATCTCCCCGGCGAAGCGCTGGGTGGCCTCGGCGCCCACGTCACGGCGGGCCAGCACGTTGGCGTAGCCCTTGATGGGGGTGATGGGTGTCCGCAGCTCGTGGGAGACGTTGGCGAGGAACTCCGTCTTCATCCGCTCCACCTCGATCTCGCGGGTGATGTCGCGCAGGACGAAGACGCGGCCGAGCAGCTCGCCGTCGGGTGAGCGCACCGGGGCGGCGGTGACGGCTGCGGGGATCCGTTCGCCGTCCGGCCGGACCAGCAGCACGCGGGCGGCGGTGCTGCTGTCGGCGAGGGGATCGTCGAGGTGCAGGTCGGCCTCGCCGCTCATGCCGGGCACGGCCTCGGTCGCGGACTCCGCGGCGATCCGGTCGGCCATCACCGCGGCCAGCGGTTCGCCGACGACCTCGACCGCCAGCAGCCCGGTCAACGCCTCGGCGGCAGGGTTGAACTGGATGATGTCCCCGTCGGCGTCGGCGGCGATCAGGCCGTCGCTCATGGATGTCGTGAGGGATTCCAGGCGGCCACGCAGCTTGGACTCGGTCCGGGCGGCGTCGGTCAGCTCGGCCCGCTGGGCGGACAACGACCCGACCATCTCGTCGAAGGTGCGGCCGAGCAGGCCGACCTCGTCGGCGCTGTCGACCCCGGCACGTGCGGCGAGGTCACCGGCGCCGATCTGGCGGGCGGCCTCGGTCAGCTGGCTGATGGGTCGGACGAACCGTCGGGTCACGACGGCGCCCGCCACGATGGCCAGCAGGCCGCCGGCGAGGGCCACGACGAACAGCCGCTGGGTCTGTGCCCGCTCGACGTTGGCGATCACGGCAGGCGTGGAGGTGGTGATGATCCGTCCGAGCACGGCGCCGGACTCGGGATCGATGATCGGCGCGCTGGCCGCGAAGAGGGTCAGCCCCTGCTCGCCCAGATCGGCCCGGTCGCGGTCGCCCAGGCCGTCGAGGACGGCGTCGCCGGTGGTGCCGACGGCGGCGGCGGTGAACGCTGGGCTGTCGTCGACCACGCCGACGATGCCGACGTCCAGCGATGCGGATTCCTGCTCGGCCCACACCACGTCGACGAGTCGTCCGGTGATCAGCACGCCGCCGGGTGGGTCCTCGGGCAGCAGGCCGTCGGGACGCAGCGCCACCGCCCCGTAGGCGACGACGCGACCGCCGGTGGACAACATGCCACCAGCCTGCTGGACGTCGCCGGCGCCCTGCCGCACGGTCGTCACCAGCGGGTCGCCGGTGAGCGACAGGACCAACGATCCGCCGAGGTCCTGGGGGTGCTGGTTGACGACCTGTCCGGCGGCGTCCAGCACGAGGAAGAAGTCCTGGTCGGCGAACCCGACCCGGTACAGCTCGGCAGCTTCCTGGGCGGCGAATCGCGTCTCCAGCAACGACCGGGGCGCGATGGCGATGGCGGCGGCGGAGTTGACCGCCTCGGCCGGCCACTGCGACACCTCCTGCACGAGGGTGTCGGCCAGCCGCGACAGCCGGGTGAGCTCGTCGTTGGTCAGCTGCGCCGCACCGACGGTCGACAGGACCGCGGCCAGGAGGATGGCCAGGGCCAGCAGGGCCGTCCCGAAGGCCGCCAGCAGCTTGGCGAGGATCCTGTGGCGGGCCGCGCCCCACAGCCATCCACCGAGGGCCACCGCGCCGGCAACGGTCAGCCAGTCGCCGATGACCGGTTCGAGGGGCGCAGCCGCGTGCCCGAGGGCCAGCAGGACCATGCCGATAGCCGCCCCGAGGTGCGCGCGGCCGGCGCCCAGGATGCGGACGGCCACGAGCAGTCCGGCCCCTGCGGCGATGAACGACGGGGTCTGGGGCACCACCGGGATGAGCAGCGGCAGGCCGCGATCGTGGTCCCCGGCGGGGCCGGCGCCGACCGCGAGGGCGGCCAGGCCAGCGACGTGCAGCCACGTCCACAGGGTCGGGTCACCGACGAGCGCGCCGGCCAGGACGTGGCCGGCGGCGTACACCAGGGCGCCGAGCACGGCGATCAACCGCCACGGCCCCAGGGCCTGCCTGTTCCGGGTGTCGACCGGGTGCCCGGTCAGGACGCCCTCGGCGATCGCGAAGCCCACGCCCACCGACGCGGCGACCGCCAGCAGGGCGGCCGCCAGATGCAGCGCTGAGGGGACCCCGACCATGTGTCAGCGAGTGTACGGGTCGAACACGACGTGCAGGCCCTACCGGGTGCCGACGGCGGGCCGCCAGGTGGGGAACACCGGGGTCAGCCGCAGGCCCCGGTCGTCGCGGGCAGCCACCAGCGTGGGGCCGTGCACCGGGGTCGCCGCGCAGCGGATGTCGGCTTCGGCGACGCCGATCTCCCGCAGGCGGGCGGCAGCAGGCGAAGCGATGATGCGCTCGCTGGTGTCCGACGGCGGTGTCCGGCCCAACCGGAGCGCCTCGATGTGCTCGACGACAGCGAGGTCGTCGTCACCGTCGTCGAAGGCCGCCCGTTCCTCGGACCGTCCCGAGACGACGTAGGTGGGCGTGTCCGCGCCGATGGCCTGCGCGGTGGCCACGGCGGAGACCAGGGAGGCGCAGTACAGCCGGTCGGCACCGGCGAAGGCGGCCACGGCGGCGCGGGTCCCCGAGGACGTGCGGTGCACCAGCTGGCGACCCCTGACCTCGCTGGCGATCAGCTCGACCGGCGAGTTCGACAGGTCGAAGCCGTCGATGGGCAGGCCCCCCTCCTCCCCCATCAGCAGCACGTCCGGCCGCTCGTCGCGGTGGGCGAACGCCTCGGCCGGATCGGCGACGAGGTGGATGCCCGGCACCCCGTTCGCGGCGGCGAGGCTACCCGTGGTGAAGGCCCGAAGGACGTCGATGACGACCACGACGCCCGACGCCAGGTGGGCGTGGTCGCGGTCCAGCACGACGGCGTCCATGGCGGTGTCCATGGTCGTTGCTCCTCAGCTGCTCGGGATCGGCGAGCCGAGGACGGTACACGCGCGGCTGCCGCCGGGCCGGAAGCCCCTCAGGTGCGGGAGAACAGCCGGCGCCCATTGGCGGCGGCGGACTCGGGCAGCACGTCGGACGAGGTAGGGACGGCCGGGGTGGCAGGCTCGTCCACGGCGGCGGCCGGTGTGGCCGGCGGGGTGTGGGCAAGGCCGATGGTGGGCGCGACAGCGGGGGTGGTGGGTACCTCGGCGCCGTTGACCTCGACCCGGTAGTAGGTCTTGAACTCGATCGGCACGGCGGTCAGGCGGAACAGCTCGACCTCGCTGCTGCCCTCGGTGTTGCGCAGCCGTTCGACGAAGGCGACACCTTCCTCGAGGGTCTCCGCGATGTGGTGGCCGTCGCGGCCTTCGGCGGTACGGAAACGAACCAGGTGTTGCATCGTGTGGCCTCGAAGGGATGGGGGTCGGCTGGACACGTCGCACGCGAGACGACTTCTCCTTCTTCGGCACCGGGCATGGACGCCTTGAGGACTTTCCGGTCCGGCGACCCCGTGTGTCGGGTTCGGGGCCGCCCGCCGCAGTCGCCCGACAACCGCTCGGGTGCAACGGGGTGGAGTCAGTCGGAGGCGAAGAGGGCGCCGAGGTCCCACTCGGCGTCGATGGCGGCGCCGGCGCCGGTGATGACGGCGTCCAGGGGGTTCTCCGCGACGTGCACCTTGACCTGGGTGATCGAGGCGATCAGCTCGTCCATGCCGCCGAGCATGGCGCCGCCACCCACCAGCAGGATGCCGCCGGACATGACGTCCTGGGCGAGCTCTGGGGGACAGTCCGACAGGGTGTCGACGACGCAACCGACGATCACGGCGGCCTGACGGTCCAGCGCCGCCCGCACCTGGTCGGAGTCGATGGTGACGGTGTGGGACAGCCCCGTCTCGAGGTCCCGTCCGGTGACCTCCGCACGTGTCGGGTTGGTGGTCGGGAACACCCGGCCGAGGGCGATCTTGAGCTCCTCCGCGGTGCGATCACCGATGGCGATGCCGAACGCGTCACGCACCCAGTCCTGGATGGCGAGGTCGAGGTCGAAGCCGCCGACCCGGACCGACCGGCTGACCACCACCCCGCCGAGGGAGATGACCGCCACCTCGGTGCTGCCCCCGCCGATGTCGACGATCATCGACCCGACCGGATCCTCGACAGGCATGTTGGCCCCGATGGCTGCCGCCATGGGTTCCTCGATGAGGTACACCCGGCCGGCGCCGGCCTGCTTGGCCGCATCCCGCAGGGCCGACCGCTCGACGTTGGTGACGCCGCTGGGGACCGAGATCAGCACGCGCGACCGGCTGAACCGTCCGACGCCGAGCCGCTCGAAGAGCAGCCGCAGCATGCGGGAGGTCATGACGAAGTCCGTGACGGCCCCGCCGGACAGCGGACGTTCGAGCACCGCGGGCTGGGTCGCCGCACGCACCGCTTCGTAGGCCCCGAGGCCGGCGGCGATGACCTTGCTCGACCGCGCATCGACGGCCACGACCGTGGGTTCGCGCAGCACGATGCCGCGGTGTCGAGCCCACACGATGGTGTTGGCCGTCCCGAGGTCGATGGCGAGGTCGCCGCTCATGCTGCCGGCCACCTTAGTGTCCACCGGGGCAGTGGGCCCGCCGCCGTCCCCGGTGCGCGCCGTGCCCTGCTAGCGGCGGGTGGCCGCGATCCGCCGGTTGGGACCCTGCTGGCGGGTCGGCGCGGGCGGGCGAGCGGCGGGCATGGGGCGCGAGGGATCCAGCGCGGACATGGCGCGCGAGAAGTCGTGGACGGAGTCCATCGGCTCGCGACGGCCGGTTGCGGAACCACCGGCGAGGTTGGTGACGAACCAACCTGCGGCGACCAGCAGGATCAGGGCGATGAGGGCGGACATGGTCCGTTCATGATACGGGGCGTGCGTACAACGCACGCAGAGGCATCCCCTGTCCGGTGGTCCGAGGGTTCTGAACGCCGGTCAGTCCGTCCCTGGCCAGTGGTGTCCCCCGTCGGCCCAGTGTTCCTTCTTCCAGATCGGCACCGTCGCCTTGAGCGTGTCGATCAGGTGGCGGCCGGCCTCGAACGCCGTGTCGCGGTGGGGGCTGGACACCCCGACGACCACGGCCAGGTCGCTGATGGCCAACCTGCCGATCCGGTGCTCGGCCCAGATCGCCCGCACGGTCGGCCAGCGTTCGGCGACCTCGGCCACCAGGGCCGCGAGCGTGTCCTCGGCCACCCCCTCGTAGGCCTCGTAGTCGAGGCCGGCCACGTCCCGGGCATCGGCGCCGGGGGTCTCGTCGGGGACGGCGTGGTCGCGGACCTGGCCGGTGAAGACCACGGTCGCACCCGATGCCGGGTCGGCCACGAAGGTGTGTGCGTCGGCGACCGACAGGGGCGAGTCGATGATGGCGGAGTGGGTGCGGGCGGGGCTCACGAACGGCCTCCTCGCCGCAGCAGGCGCCAGCCGAGGACGCCCAGCAGGAACGCGACACCGGTGCCGGCCCGCCGGAGGTCGGCGGTCTGCAGCCGCAGCGTGCCGATCGACACGGTCCCGGCGCGGGACTCCGCGAACGCCTGCAGGCAGTCACGGGTGCTGGACCTCGGCCGCCAGCCGGTCTCGCGCAGCCGGGTGCCGTCCACAGCCCACGGATGGGTCAGGTAGGCGAGGGATTCCTCGGGCGCTGGGCCGATGCCGGCGGCCTGCGCCGCGCGGAGGATCTGCGCGAACGTGGTCTGGCCGACCTTCTGGACGCGCGTGTGCAGCGCGGCGGCGGTCTCGTCGGTGGACAGCCACCCGTCGGGGGCGACGTTGTAGATCCCCGAGAGATCGTGCTGCAGGACGTGGGCGACGGCATCGGCGGCGTCGCTGACGCGCAGGAGCTGCCACAGCGGCTGTCCGGTGGCCGGGACGAGCAGGCGGGGGGCGCCGAGGAGGTGGGACACGGCGTTCTCCAGCTCCGGACCGAGCACGGGCACCAGGCGCAGCACGGTGACGGCCACGTCGGGGTGGGCGTCGGCCCAGTCCTCGACGAGCTCCTCCACCAGCTGCCGCTGGTAGGCCCACGCGAAACCCGGGTTGGCGCGCATCGGGGCGTACTCGTCCAGCGGGACCGGGTTGTCGGCGTGGGCGCCGTAGACGGCGGCGGTGGACAGCACCACCAGGCGGCCGACGTCGGCCCTCGCGCACGCCTCCAGCACGTTGCGCGTCCCACCGACGTTGTGGCCGTACAGGGCGTCCGGGCCAGCGGTCAGGTCGTCGCTGAACGCCGCGTGCACGACCGCGTCGGTGCCCTCGAGCGCAAGCGGCAGCAGCCGGTCGCGCGGATCCATGACCCGCACGTCCACGCCGCCGGGGGGCATGCCGGGGACGGTCCCGTCGATCGCGACGACCGCGCTGTCGGTGGACAACCGCTCGACGGCGGCGCTCCCGAGGGGCGTGGAGGACCCGATGACCGTGACGGTCCGGGGCATGGCCATGGCGTGCAGGCTCCTGTGAGGGTCGAGGGCGGCCCACGTCTACCACGGCACGAGCCCCCCGGCCGGGCTTCGTGGAGTGGCCACCCCACGACGGTGGACCGCTCACTACAGTGGCGGCATGGCCAACGACGAGTTCGAGCAGGGCCCCTTCGGCTTCGACCCCGAGGCGCTGTCCAACATCCCGCTGTTCAAGGAGCTCCAGAAGCTCATGAGCTGGCAGGGCGGCCCCGTGAACTGGGACATCGCCCGACAGACCGCCGCTGGTCTCGCAGGTGAGCCGCAGCTGGCAATCGGCGTGGACGCCGACCAGGAGGCGTGGGCCGACGCGGTGCGGGTCACCGAGTCGTGGCTGGAGGGCCACACGGGCCTGCCGGCCGTGACCGGTCGGGCGCTGGCGCTGACGAGTCAGGAATGGGTCCGCATGGCGGCCTCCGAGGGTGGGATCGCCCGGTACGTCGAGCCGATCGCCACCGGCATGCAGGAGGCGCTGGGCAAGGGCCTGGCCGACCAGCTGCCCGGGGGCATGGCGGGAATCGGCGGCCTGCAGAGCGCCATGGGCCCGATGACGGCGATGCTGACCGGCATGCAGGTCGGCACGATCGCCGGCCACCTCGCCGGACAGCTGATGGGTGGCTACGACCTGGGCGTGCCGACCATGGAGCCCGACGTGGTCGCGACCGTCGGTGACGCCGCCGGGAAGCTCGCCAAGGAGTACGGGCTGGACGTCCACGAGATGCGCTTCTGGCTGGCGCTGCGCGAGGTCGTGCACCGTCGCGTGTTCGCGGGCGTGGACTGGTTCACCGACCACCTCACCGACGAGATGGGTCGCTTCGCCGCCGCCGCGGAGATCGACCCCACCCGGCTGACTGAGCAGATGGGTGGGCTCGAGGCGCTGTCACCGGAGATGCTCGGCGACCCGGAGGCGATGCAACGGCTGGCCGAGCAGGCCGGCGACATGGGCCTCCAGCCCTCGGCCGCACAGCGCGAGATCATGTCGCGCGTGCAGGCCATGGTGGCCCTGGTCGCCGGCTACGCCGACGTGATGGTGTCTCGGGCCGGCGAGGGCAAGCTCGTCTCGCTGGCACGCATCGAGGAGGTCACCCGCCGACGGCGTGCCGAGGCCGGGACCGGCGAGCGCTTCCTCACGCAGCTGATCGGCCTTGACCTGCGTCCCTCCGACACCGAGCAGGGGCGGCGGTTCTGCGAGGCCGTCCTGACCGCACGCGGCGTCCCCGGGCTGGATGCGGTGTGGCGCGACCCCGCCCACCTGCCGTCCCCGGCCGAGATCGCCGACCCCAGCCGGTGGTTGCTCCGCCTTGCCGCCGAGGAGGCCGACGAGGGCCTCGCCCCTGCCACCGACGACCTGCCCGAGGCCGACATCGAGATCCCCGACGACCTGGGCGGCCTGGACCTCTGACACCCCCGGATCCCGCTCGCCGGGAGCGGCCCGGACCCCAACCCTCGACCTTCGGTCGAGGGTTCATCAATCCACAGCAACTTTGTTTTCCACACGGGCGTTTCCGCAGGTCAGCGAGTTGTGCGGGAAGTTTTCCACGGGTTGTCCACAGCGACGCCCACGCTCCTGATTCGCGTTCGTGCAGGTCAGCGGCCCATCCCTCGACCATCGGTCGAGGGGGTGTGGACAAGGTCGATTGACGGCCGTCCGGGACGCCCGTACCGTGTCCGACACGCGAGCGGCCTCGAGGCAAGCCGGGCCGTCCTCCAAGGGGAAGGGAGGACGGATCCAGGCACCTCGGGGCCGTTTGCTGTCCGATCGAAGGGCGCTTCCGGCTCGGTGAGCCCGGTTTGGCATCCGCAGGCTACCGACCGGTAACCTGCCGACATCCCGACCTCGAGCGCCCGGTTCCGGGCGGCGAAGGAGAGCCCCTCATGACCTCCGCCATGCACGATCTGCTGAACGTGGCGCTGTCCCCCGATGCCACACCCGAGGACATCGCCAACACTCCCCTTCCCGAGTCGATGCGCGCAGCCGTGGTCCGCGCCGACGAGGTCGACATGTTCGACGGCCTCGACTCCGCGGAGAAGGACCCGCGCAAGTCCCTCCACGTCGACGAGGTCGACCTGCCGCCGCTCGGCCCCAACGAGGTGCTCATCGCCCCGATGGCCGCGGCGCTGAACTTCAACACCGTCTGGACCTCGATCTTCGAGCCGCTGTCCACCTTCGGCTTCCTGAAGCGGTTCGGCCGTGAGGGCGAGCTGGGTGCGCGCCACGACCTGCCGTACCACATCGTCGGCTCCGATGCGGCGGGCGTCGTGCTGCGCACCGGCCCCGGCGTCACCCGCTGGCAGCCCGGCGACCGCGTCACCGTGCACTGCAACTACGTCGACATGGAGGGCCCCGAGGGCCACGACGACTCCATGATCGACGATCGCCAGCGCATCTGGGGCTTCGAGACCAACTTCGGCAGCATGGCCGAGGTGTCGATGGTCAAGGCCAACCAGCTGATGCCGATGCCGACCCACCTGACGTGGGAGGAGGCCGGTTCGCTCGGCCTGACGCTCGCGACGTCCTACCGCATGCTCGTGTCGCAGAACGCGGGCGGCATGAAGCAGGGCGACACCGTCCTGATCTGGGGCGCCACCGGCGGCCTCGGTGGCTTCGCCGTGCAGCTGGTCCGCAACGGCGGCGGCATCCCGATCTGCGTGGTGTCCTCCCCCGACAAGGTCGAGCTGCTCAAGGACCTGGGCGTGGACACCGTCATCGACCGCAAGGCCGAGGGCTACCAGTTCTGGGACGGCGACACGCAGCGTCCCGACGAGTGGAAGCGGTTCGGCAAGAAGATCCGCGAGTTCACCGGCGGACGCGACGTCGACATGGTCTTCGAGCACCCGGGTCGCGCCACCTTCGGCGCCAGCGTCTTCGTCACCCGCAAGGGCGGCAAGATCATCACCTGCGCCTCGACGTCGGGCTACATGCACGAGTACGACAACCGGTACCTGTGGATGAACCTCAAGTCGATCGTGTCCAGCCACTTCGCCAACTACAAGGAGGCGTGGGAGGCCAACCGCTTGGTCGACCTCGGCATGATCCACCCGATCCTGACCCGTACCTACAACCTCGACGACGCCGCCGAGGGTGCGTGGGCGATGCACACCAACGCCCACACCGGGAAGCTCGGCGTCCTGGTGAACGCCCGCGAGGAGGGCCTTGGCGTCCAGGACACCGCCAAGCGCGAGGCCCTCATCGACGACCTGAACGCCTGGAAGCAGCTCCAGTAACCTGGCCCTCGCTCCGCTCGGGCGGTCCTCGGGCTCGTCACCCTCGCCTTCCTGCGTGCGCTCCTCACTCCTCCGGGAGGACGGGGTCGACGCAGGTGAGGGGGGCCAGGGGGGTGCCGCTCGTCGGGTCGACGGCCACGCCGGCGGTCTCGGTGATGACCGTGGACCGCCAGGCCGGCGGGGTGGTCCAGGTCGAGCCGTCCCAGGCCGCTGGTGCGCCGGTGGCGTAGACGACGGCCACCACCGGCTGGCCCCCGGCGTCGCAGGAGGCAAGCGCGTCGGCCGCCGCCGCCCCCAGGTCGGCCGGTTCGAGGAGCCCCTCGGGCACCGGCGGCAGCTCGGCCACCGCCGCGTCGGGCAGCTCCAGCAACCCCAGCCCCTCGAGCCTCGGCCGCTCCACGCGCAGCCGATCGGGGTCAGCGCGGACCGTCATCATGCGGTCGGCGTCAGCGGCCACGTAGGTCGCCCGCAACCGCTCCCACATGCCCGACGGGGTCAGCCACACCGTCATGTCGACCAGGACCGGTTCGTCCTGCCAGGTCAGCGCCTCGGGTCCGGCGAAGGCCCGCAGCCCCGCCAGCGTCGACGGGAAGTCCTCGTCGGGGTTGCCGAGCAGCTCCTCGGCCTCGGCGGCCGAGGGGTCGGTGTCGGTCGGCTGCAGGTTCTCCTGGCGGTCCACCAGCTGGCATCCGGCGAGGCCGGCCACGAGCCCGGCCACCAGCAGCGCCTTCGCCGCGGGGCCCCTCACCGCAGCTCCCCCTCGACGACGCTGGGCTGGATCAGACGGCCGGCCTCGACGCCCATGGCCGGCAGCAGCAGGCACACGGTGGAGGGGCGCTGGACCTTGATCCGTCCGCCCTCGGCCTGGACCAACGACTTGGCCAGCCGCAGGCCACGGCCCGGCACCGAGTCCTCGGCGAACCCCTCCCCTTCGTCGGTGACGCACAGGCGCACCCAGCCCCGCTCGGGGACCAGCGGCGACTCGACGCTCGTGACGGTGACGCTGATGGTGCCCTCGCCGTGCTCCAGCGCGTTGTCGAGCAGGACCTGCAGGCACTGGCCGATCGCGGCGGACCGCCCTCGGACCAGCGGCACGGGGTCGGCGGACACCTCGACGCGGCGGTCCTCGGCCAGGGCCAGCGCCCGCCACGACTCGACACGTTCCTCCACGAGGGTGGCCAGCTGGATGTGCTCGTCCCCCATCGGCACCTCCGCCAGGGCCAGCAGCTCCTCGATGGTGGCCTCCAGCCGATCGGCCTCGCTGAACGCCGCCCCCAGCAGGGCCTCGTCGGCACCCGCCAGCTGCAGCGCCTCCAGATCCAAGCGGAGGGCGGTCAGCGGGGTGCGCAGCTGATGGCTGGCGTCGGCGCCGAAGGACTTGCTCCGCTCGACGAGGATGCCCAGGCGTTCGGCGGTGATGTTGAGGGCAGCGGCGAGCTGATCGGACTCGGGGATGCCGCTGGCCTTCGCACGAGCGGAGAAGTCCCCCTCACCGAGCGCGGTGGCGGCCTCCGCCAGGTCCTCCAGCGGCATGGCGATGCGACGGGCCACCATCAGGCCGACGAACCCCGCGATGCCCAACGACGTGATCGCCAGGCCGCCGATGGACAGCCACGCAGCCGACAACGACGACCGGAGCTCGTCGTCGGGGGCGATGGCGCGCAGCACCTGCGGGACCCCGGCGATGCGCAGCGGCACCGACACGGCCAGGACCCCGTCACGGCCGGCCCGGCCGAGCTCGCCGTCGAAGGCGGCGTCGAGATCGTCGGTGAAGTCGACCTCCTCGTCGGCCATCTCCCCGGTGTCCTCGGTCAGCAGGAAGCCGACGCGGTTGCCGTCGCGGATCACCCGGTCGAAGACCTGGAAGCGCACGTCGAACTGACCGGCGAGGTCGTGCAGCAGGTTCCGGCGTTCGCTGCCCGACAGCTGCTGCTGGTTGAACAGGACCTGCACCTGCTCGGCCTGGCGCTGCAGCGTCTCGAACGCCTGGGTCGTCAGCACACCCCGCACGGCCACCGCGAGGGGCAGGCCGAGCAGCAGCACCCCGATGGCGACGGTGCCGACGGTGGCGACGAGCAGGCGGTTGCGCACGTGCCGGCCTGTCTAGGAGTCCGTCTCGAACCGAAGCCCGACACCACGGACCGTGGTGAGGTACTTGGGGGCCGACGCGTCGTCGCCGAGCTTGCGGCGCAGCCACGAGACGTGCATGTCCACGGTCTTGGTCGAGCCGAACCAGTTGGTCTCCCACACCTCGCGCATGATGTCCTCGCGGGTGACGACGGTGCCGGCCTGGCGGACGAGCATCGCCAGGAGGTCGAACTCCTTGGGCGTCAGGTCGAGCTCGTGGTCGCCCCGCCACGCCCGCCTGGCCGCCACGTCGACGCGAACGTCCATGGCGGTGTACTCCTCCTCGACCGGGGCCCCCTGGCTGGACTGGGCACGGCGGACGAGGGCACGCAGCCGGGCGAGCAGCTCGGCGAGGCGGAACGGCTTGGTGACGTAGTCGTCGGCGCCGGCGTCCAGGCCGACCACGACGTCGGCCTCGCTCGTCCGGGCCGTCAGCATCAGGACCGGGACACCGGGGTGGGCGTCGTGCAGGCGACGACAGACCTCCACGCCGTCGATGTCGGGCAGGCCGAGGTCCAGCACCACGGCTGCCAGCTCGTCATGGGCGAGCGCCAACGCCTCTCGGCCGGTGGCGACGCGGGTGACGGCGTAGCCGCCCCCGCCGAGCGCTGCGGACAGCGGGTTGGCGATGCCGTCGTCGTCCTCGACGAGCAGCACCTTCTGCAGATCGCTGTCGGGCTGGCCGCTCACGCGGACTCCTTGGTCGTCGCTTCCGGTCGGATGGTGCCGGGCCGTCCAAGGGTGCCGTTCGGTCACCGGGCGGACGGGCCCTTTACGGAATGTTTGCCGCTCGCCGGGCCCTGCAGGAGGAACCGACAACTACCGTCATCCTCGGCCGACACGGTGACGTCTCGGCCGATCCGGTTCGTGCAATGGACGACGAGTGTGGCAGAGCGCCCCCCCGAGCACACTGCACGATGGACCGCGTCGGCGGGGATGCACCCCGACCGACGAACCCGAGAGAGGACCGCGGCGTGAACTCCACATGGCTCGACGACGACGAGTGGACCGGCGGCGAACGGCGGCCGGCCGATCGCTCCGGTGCCGACGCCGGCGTGCCCGGAAACCCCGCGTCCCCCGACGGGGCGTCACGCACCGAGGGTGACGGGGACGGCGACGACCCCGCCGTGTCCCCGCCGGCCACCGACACGCCCGCCGGGGCGCCTGCCCCCGATCACGACGGCGGCGCATGGCCTGCCTCGGCATCGTCACAATGGGTGCAGTCTGGTTCGTGGCAGACGCCCGGGGGATCATCCTCGCCTCAGGCGGCGTGGGGCGCGCCCCCACCGGCGGCGCCCGTGTGGCAGCCCGCGCCACCCTCCCCGCAGGGGTACCGGCCCCCGCCCCCACAGCCGGGACAGCCCGCACAGATCACCCCGACGGCCACGCCGCCCACCGACCCCACCACCCCACCCCCGGTGGGCGGCGACTGGCCATCGACGACCTCCGACGACGCCGAGGGCCCTGCGCGGCACCCGGCCCCGCCCAGCGTCCCCGCCGAGGCCGACGACGCGCGGAGGGAAACCTCCGGCGGCGGCACCGGCCGTACCGCGTTCGTCGCCGCCCTGGTCGGTGCCCTCGTCGCGGTCGCGGTGGCCGTGCCGACGACCCTCGCCCTCGCCCCGGACGCGGCCGACCAGACCGCCGGCACCTCGGTCACCCCGGTCAACGCGCCACAGGACACCCCGGCCGACGAGACCCCGGTGGCACCCGCCGCGCCCCCGTCGAGCATGACCACCGACACCGTCGCCGACGTCGCCGAGGCGTTGCTGCCGTCGGTGGCGGTCGTGGAGACCAACACCGGATCCGGCTCGGCCGTGGTCTACCGGGCCGACGGCTACCTGATCACCAACAACCACGTGATCGCCGGCGCCCGTGACGTCCGCGTCCGCCTGACCGACGGCCGCACCCGTGACGCGACCGTGGTCGGCACCGCCGCGAGCTTCGACCTGGCGGTGCTGCAGATCGACGCCGACGACCTGATGGTCCCGGAGTACGCCGACGGCGACCCACGCGTCGGCGAGACCGCCATCGCGATCGGTGCACCGTTCGGCTTCGACTCCACCGTGACCTCCGGCATCGTCTCCGCGCTCGGTCGCACCCTGTCGGACCCCATCAGCAACGTCAGCCTCGTCGACCTGGTGCAGACCGACGCTGCGATCAACCCCGGCAACTCCGGTGGGGCCCTCGTGAACGCCGCCGGCCAGGTGATCGGCATCAACACCGCCATCGTCGGCGGGGGCACCAACGACGGCGTCGGCTTCGCGGTCCCCACCTCCACGGTCCTGCGCGTGGCCGATCAGCTGATCGAGCAGGGCTTCTTCGAGTACGCCCTCCTCGGCGTCACCGGTGGGGACCTGCAGCCGGCACAGGCCGAGGAGCTCGGCCTGGACACCACCAACGGTGCCTACATCGGTGAGGTCGTGCCCGACAGCGCCGCCGACGACGCCGGCATCGTGCCCGGAGACGTCGTGGTCGCCATCGACGGCGACGACGTCACCTCGATGTCGGACCTGTCAGCAGCGATTCGCGGATACGCCCCCGACGACGTCGTCACGGTCACGCTGTACGGCGTCGACGGCCAGACCCGAAGTGTCGAGGTCACCCTCGGCGGGGTCCGGACCAACGACTGACTCGTCCGGGCCCCACACCTCCAGCGCCTCCATGGTCGGTGGGATGCCGGCCCGGACCAGCGCGCCGCGCAGCAACCGGCGCAGGACCGGATCGGTGGCCCCACGACCCTCCTGCATGGCTGCTTCGTCCCACGCGACGATCAGGTTGTTGAGGTCCTGGCTGGACAGTTCCGGCAACAGGTCCAGCATCCGCAGGTCGACGGTCCTCATCCCCTGATCGGGGTCGACCGGTGTCCCCAGCGCGCGCACGACGTTGCTGACCAGGCAGCCGCCGACCCCGTCCTCCCACGACCCCGCGACCAGCGGCAGGTCCTCGCGGTCGGCGATGGTGACCAGCGCACGCTGCGCTCCGGGCGGCAGCGCCTGGATCGCGGCGGCGAGCCGGGCCTCCGGCCCGACCTCGGCATGGACCCTGACGCTGCGTCGCATCGCTGACCTCTCCGACGGGGAGGTCCACGCTACTCCTGTCGGGTACCGCGGCGCTCGGGCCGTCGGTACCGCACCCGGTACCCTCGACGGCTCGATGAGCACCCACGAACCCCCCACCACCGATGACCCGTCCGGCGAGGCCGCCGGCTTCGCGGTCCGCGTGACCGCCGACCGCATCCTGTGCAGCACCGACGACGGGGGCGAGAAGCGGTCCCGCGGCGGCATCCTCATCCCCGCCACGGCCCAGTCGAAGGACCGCCACGGCGTGTGGGCCGAGGTCATGGAGGTCGGACCCCTCGTGCGCTCGGCATCGGCCGGCGACAAGGTCCTGTTCCTGCCCGACGCCGCCATCGAGGTCGACATCCACGGCGAGGACTACATCATCATCCGCGAACGCGACGTGCACGCGATCGCCTCCGCCGAACGCGACGCGAGCGGCACCGGGCTGTACCTCTAGCCCTGCGGCCCCCTGGCCCGGACTGGCCGGTGAACGACACGAGGCCGCCCCGTTCGGGGCGGCCTCGTCCACGTCCGGGGGACGCTACTCCACGCAGTCGACCGGCTTGACGGCGCTGACTGCGGCGCAGACGAGGTCCTCGGCACAGCCGAACTCCGTCTGGGTGCAGCTTGCGCTGGCGGCGACGGGCAGGCCGAGGGTCATCAGGGACACGGCGGCGACGAGGGCCGCGAGACGAGCACGCATGGGAGGTTCTCCTTGGTTGGGGGGAGGGTGGATGACACAGCCCTGTTGCAGGTCCGCACCCGATCTCCTGCTCCGATCCTCGGAATTCCCGGTCCCGGGTGCGCCGACGACCCGTCGCCGAACGGGGCAGTCGGCCTAGGCTGCGGTGCCCCCGACCCCGTCGACACCGAAGGCATTCCCCATGGCGGCACCAAGCGCGTCCTACGCCATCATCCTCCGCGTCCGGATGGACCACGACACCACGGCCCTCGGGCGGGTGACGACCGCCGTCGGTGAAGCCGGTGGTGCCGTGACCGGCGTGGACATCGTGGAGTCCCATCCCGACGGCATGACGGCCGACATCACCGCCAACGCCGGCGACGTGGAGCACGCCAACACCATCCGGGACGCCGTCAACGCCGTCGACGGCGCGACGGTCCACAAGATCTCCGACCGGACCTTCCTCATCCACCTCGGCGGCAAGATGGAGATCCGGTCGAAGGTGGGGCTGCGCACCCGTGACGACCTCTCGCGGGCCTACACGCCGGGTGTCGCCCGGGTCTGCATGGCGATCCACGACAAGCCCGAGGACGCCTGGCGGCTGACGATCAAGCGCAACACCGTCGCCGTGGTCACCGACGGCTCGGCGGTCCTGGGGTTGGGCAACATCGGCCCCGAGGCCGCCATGCCGGTCATGGAGGGCAAGGCGGTCCTGTTCAAGGAGTTCGGTGGCGTCGATGCGTGGCCGGTGTGCCTTGCGACCCAGGACCCCGACGAGATCGTGAAGGTCGTGCAGGCGCTGGCGCCCACCTACGGCGGGATCAACCTGGAGGACATCGCCGCCCCCGGCTGCTTCGAGATCGAACGCCGCCTGCGGGAAACGCTGGACATCCCCGTCTTCCACGACGACCAGCACGGCACCGCCATCGTGACCCTTGCCGCCCTGACCAACGCCCTGCGGGTGGTCGGCAAGCGCCTGGAGGACGTGCGCATCACCATGACCGGAGCGGGTGCGGCCGGCGTGGCGATCCTGAAGATCCTCCAGGACGCCGGCGCGACCAACATCGTCATCTGCGACCGCGACGGCGCCATCCACCGCGGTGTCCCCGAGGTCGACGACTCCAAGAAGTGGCTGCAGTCCAACACCAACCCCGACCAGCGCACCGGCTCGGTCAGCGACGTCATCGCCGGCAGCGACGTGTTCATCGGGGTCAGCGGCCCGGGTGTGCTGACCGAGGACGACGTCGCCTCGATGGCCGACGACGCGATCGTGTTCGCCATGGCCAACCCCGAGCCGGAGATCGACCCGGCGATCGCCAGCCGGCACGCCCGGGTGGTGGCGACCGGCCGCAGCGACTACCCCAACCAGATCAACAACGTGCTGGCCTTCCCGGGGGTGTTCCGCGGCGCCCTGAACGCCAAGGCCCGTGACATCACCGAGGAGATGAAGGTGGCTGCCGCACACGCCATCGCCAGCGTCGTGTCGGCCGACGAGCTGCACGCCAACTACATCATCCCGAGCGTCTTCAACGCCGAGGTCGCCCCGGCTGTCGCCGCGGCGGTCGAGCGGGTCGCGGCAGGCGGCGACAGCTGAGCCGGCCCGCGTCGAGCGCCGATCGGGCTCAGGCGGCGGCGGTTGCCGCCGGCTCCTCCACGGTCTCGACCCGGAGGTCCTCCGCACCGGTCAACCGGCCGCTCTCGTAGCCCATGGCCATCGCGGTGCGGCCTCCGAGGCCGGCGACCCGCTCGATCTCCGACCAGGCCGCGACGGCCTCGGTCGGGATGGTCGTGGCGATCCGGCCCTCGGCGCGCAGCTCGTGGGCCCACACGAGGACCGCGGACATGCCGTAGACGATGTGCTGGAGCATGCTGGGGTCACGGACGGGCAGCAGCACGGTCGCACCGGAGCCCTCCTCGACCGCGACCGCGAGGTCACCCATCCAGTCGCCGAGTCCGGTACCGCCGCCATCGAGCAGGTCGTCGGCGCTCACGGAGAGCAGGCCGGCCATCTTCAGGACCTGCGTCTCGCCACGCACCGCGTCCAGGGTCTCGTGGAGACACGTCGCGTGGGCGGTGGGGACTGGGATCGTGGTGGGCATCGCTGGACGACCTTCCGACCCGCTGTCGCGGGTCACTGATGGGGCGTCCATTGCCCGTCTCTCGTCGACCACCGGTCCATGGTGATCCTCTTGTCCTCCCCATCGGCACGAGGGGGTCATTACCTTAGGCTTTTGCCTGCAACGCTCTGCAAGGTCGAGCGGGGGTGGCACTCGGGGGCGTCGGTGGGTGCCGCGGCGGGCGCTACCCTGCCCTCACGACCCGTCCTCGACTCGACCGAAGGCCCATGGGACTGCCCGTTTCCCGCCGCAAGAACGTGACCTACGTCAACGGCCGACGCATCCGCCTGCCCGACGTCCCCGGGCTGCGGCACGAACGCCGGCACTGGGACGACGGCCACGTCGTCGCCGGGGTCGACGAGGTGGGTCGTGGTGCGTGGGCCGGGCCGGTCACCTACGCCGCCGTGGTCCTGCCGACCGACCGGCGCATGTACAAGCTGCGTGACTCCAAGCAGCTGGACCACACGCGGCGTGAGGAGCTGCACGACCGCATCCTGGACTTCGCCCTCGCGGTGTCGGTCGCCTCGGCGAGCAACGAGGAGATCGACCGGCTCGGGATGAGCGCCGCGATGCAGCTGGCCGCCCACCGGGCCGTCGACGGGCTGGCCCTCACCCCCGACGTGCTGCTGCTCGACGGCAACTGGGACTTCCTCGCCGGGCAGGACACGCACAACGAGCTGATCGTCCACGGCGACGCCCACTCCGCGTCGATCGCTGCGGCCTCGATCGTGGCCAAGGTCACCCGCGACCGGCAGATGGTCGACCACTCCCCGAGCCACCCGCCCTACGCCTTCCACTCCAACAAGGGGTACCCCTCCCCTGTCCACCGCCGGGCACTTCGGGAGCAGGGTCCCTGCGTCCTGCATCGCACGTCCTGGACCCCGATCGCGGAGCTCCTCGACGGTGACCCTCGTTCACCCAGCGTGAGAACGGACTAGTCAATTCGGGTGTGGACAACCATCCCCAATAACCATGGCGAGGTCGGGACCGGCCGGCCATGATGAAGTCTCCGGGGCCCCAGGGCGCCCCGACGGCCCGGCGGAGAGTTGACTGCGCTCTTCGCCGGGCTTCTCCCTTTTTCGGCGTGTCCACATCGGGAGTCCCGCCGTGCACGGGAATGTGCGGTCGCGCCGCTACGTTGGGGCCGGCCAACGTCGCGTTCGCCAGACAGGATCACGCACCCATGCAGCTGTTCGACACGCGCACGTCCACCACCGCTCCCTTCGTGGCCGGCGCCACCGTGCGGTTGTACGTGTGCGGCATCACCCCCTACGACTCCGCCCACCTCGGGCACGCCTTCGTCTACACGATCTTCGACGTGCTCATCAGGCGCCTGGAGGCCGAGGGGCACGAGGTCGTGTACGTGCGCAACGTCACCGACGTCGACGACGACATCCTGCGGACGGCCCGTGAGCGAGGCATCCACTACCAGGTCCTCTCCCGCAGCGAAGCGGCGGCCTTCCACGCCAACCTGACCCGCCTGGGTCTGCGCCCGCCGGACGTCATCCCCTTCGCCACCGAGACCGTCCCGGCGATGATCCCGATGGTGTCGGGGCTGCTCCAGCGCGGCGTGGCCTACGCCCTTCCCGACGGACGGGTCTACGCCGACGTCGACTCGATGGAGGACTACCTGGCGTTCTCGCGGCTCGACCGGGACGAGGCGCTGCGCCAGTTCGCCGAGAAGGGCGGGGATCCCGACGCCGAGGGCAAGCGCAACCCGCTGGACTTCCTGCTGTGGCAGCCGAGCCTGCCCGACGAGCCGTCGTGGGCGACCCCGTGGGGTGCCGGGCGACCCGGCTGGCACCTGGAGTGCTCGGCGATGGCCATGGAGCACCTCGGCTCGACGATCGACATCCACGGCGGCGGCAACGACCTCGTCTTCCCCCACCACGAAGCCGAGATCCTGCAGTCCGAGGCGTTGACCGGACAGGGCCCCTTCGCCCGGGTCTGGATGCACGTCGGCATGGTTGCCCTGGAGGACGTCAAGATGTCCAAGAGCCTGGGCAACCTCGTGTTCCTCGGCGACCTGCTGGACCGCTACGACGCCGACGCGGTGCGCCGCCTGCTGCTGTCCAACCACTACCGGTCGGGATGGACCTACACCGAGGCCGACATGGAGTCGGCGGCCACCGCGGTCAAGGGCTGGCACGGCGCAGCCGACGGGGACCCGCTCGCGGTCGACGGCGTGGTCGCGGCGGTGGCGGCGGCGGTCGACGACGACCTCGACACCCCTCGCGCCATCCGTCTGATCGACGACGCGGTGGCAGCCGGCAACGGCATGGCCGCACGGGCCGCGGCGACCCAGCTGGGGTTCTCCCTCGGGGCCTGATCGACCCACACCGGGGCGACCTCACCGATGAACGACGCTCAGGGTCTCGTCCGGATCGCCGATACGAGGGCATGAGCCCAACGACACTCACCCCGCCCACCGCCCGCCAGCGCCTCGACGCCACGCTCGCCAACCTCCACGTCATGGAGCCGCAGGATGCCGGTCTGGTCGTCGAACGACTGCTGGCCCAGATCGCGGTCGAGGGACGCACCGCGACGCGTCGCTTCGCCGTGCACGCCCCGCGCACTAGCTGACCCAGCCCACGGGCGTCAGGATGCCCGGAGCCCGTCCAGCAACAAATCGGTGACCGTGTCGGTGGCGACCGAGACGTCGACCTCGCCGATCATGCCGAAGCCGTGGGCGAGCACCCCCACGAGGCCGTGCACCGTCGACCACAGCGTCAGCGTCGCCATGAACGGGTCGACCTGGCGGAACTCGCCCGACTCGATCCCCTGCTGCACGATCGCGGCGAGCTCGAGGAGCGCCTGGTAGCCCGCCAGCTCCTCCTCCGGGATGCGCGCCTTCACCGTGTCGACCGGGACCACGCCTCCGAAGAGGATCGCGTACTGTTCCGGATGCTCCATGCCGAAACGCACATAGGCCTTCCCCGTCGCCTTGACCTGCTCGGCGGCGCTGTGCAGCCCCTCCCGTGCCTCACGGAGCAGCTGGGCGAACGCCTCGAACCGTCGCTGGCACACCCCGATGAACAGGTCGTCCTTGTCGGTGAAGTGCAGGTACACCGACGTGGCGCTGACCCCCACGTCGCGCGCCACCTGCCGCAACGACACGGCCTGGATGGACCCGCGTGCGGTCAGCTGGGCCTCGGCGGCGTCGAGGAGCTGGGCCCGAAGCAGCTCGCCCTGGCCGGCGTCGGCACGATGGCCCACCGCTCGTTTGGGCTGGGTGTCCCGTGGTGCGGCTGCGGAGTCGGTCACGGGGTGGCGTCCACCGGGGTGCGAAGGGGATCGAGGACGATCTCGTCGTCGAGGTCGGCGTGTTCGCTGAACCCGAAGCGGTCGTGGAAGGCGCGCAGCGGCGCGGGGGCCCACCAGTTCGCCCCGCCGGCCAGGCGCATGAACGCCGGGACCAGCGTGGTGCGGACGACGAAGGCGTCGACCAGCACGGCGAGGGTCATGCCGAAGCCGAACAGCTTCATGAAGCTGACCGACCCGGTGATGCCGAAGGACACGAACACCACGGCGATCAGCACCGCGGCGGCGGTGACGATGCGACCGGTCCGCTCCAGGCCCTGGGCGACCGAACCGATCGGGTCGCCGGTGCGGTCCCACTCCTCCTTGATGCGTGACAGCAGGAACACCTCGTAGTCCATCGACAGCCCGAACGCGAGCACGAACAGCAGGATAGGCATCGTGACGGTCAACGACCCGGTGGCGGTGAAGCCGAGCGCGTCCTGGAAGCGGCCGTCCTGGAAGACCCACACCATCGCGCCGAGCGTGGCGGTCAGGCTGAGCAGGTTGAGCACGATCGCCTTGACGGGCATCAGCACCGACCCGAACGACAGGAACAGCACCACGAAGGTGATGACGGCGATGAGGGCGAGGGCCACGGGCAGCCGGTCGATCAGCCCGCGCTTGGAGTCCGCCAGCTCCGCTGAGGGGCCACCGACCAGCACGCCGTCGGCGGGTGCCTGGACCGCGCGGACGTCGGCGACCAGCTGCTCGCCCTCCGCCGAGATGGGTTCGACGTCGGGGACGACCTGCAGGTAGGTGGTGTCACCGGTGGCGAGCGCGGCTGCGAAGGGCAGCTCGACCGGAAGCCGGGACCCGCCGATGAACGACCCGACGGCTGCGTCGACGCGGGCCACCCCGTCGAGGGTGCTGAGCTGCTGGGCGTAGCTGCTGATGTCGTCGGCGTCGACGCCGCGGGCATCGACATCGGGCACGACGACGGACAGGGCCGACTGCTCGCGGCTGTCGAACTCGGTCCGCAGGATCTCGCTGACCTCGCGGGTCTCCGCGCCGGGCGGCAGCACCCGGTCGTCGGGGAAGCCGAGCTCGACCCCGAGGAACGGCACGCCGAGGAGCAGCAGGACCAGCGTGGACACCGTCGCGATGGGGACGGGTCGACGCATCACGGTCATGGCGATGCGGTGCCAGGCGCCGTCGGCCTCTTCCCCCGGGGCGGTGACCTTCGGCCGGCGGACGGTGAGGGCGTTCACGCGGTGGCCGAGGAGGACCAGGACGGCCGGGAGCACGACGACCGCGCCGACGACCGCCAGGCCGACGACGGCGATCCCGGCGTAGGCGAAGGACTTGAGGAAGGCGAACTGGAACACGAGCAGGGCCACGAGGCTCGAGGCGACCGTCAGCCCGGAGAACACCACGGTGCGCCCGGCGGTGCGCACGGTGCGGGTGACGGCCGCGGCCGGGTCGTGGCCGGCGGCGAGCTCCTCCCGGTATCGGTTGACCACCAGCAGGGCGTAGTCGATGGCCAGGCCCAGCCCGAGGGCGGTGGTGAAGTTGAGGGCGAAGATCGAGACGTCGGTCAGCCCGGCGATCAGCTCCAGGGCCAGGAACGTCCCGACGATGGAGAGGCCGCCGATCGCCAGCGGCAGCATGGCGGAGACGACCGACCCGAAGATGACGATCAGCAGGATCAACGTCAGCGGGAGGGCGACGACCTCGGCCAGGACCAGGTCGGACTCGACGGTCTCGTTGACCTCGCTGAAGACCGCGGACATGCCACCGACGGCGACCTCGGCCACGCCGTCGAGGTCGGTGCCGTGGAGCTCCTCCCGCAGCTCGCCGGCCAGGTCCAGCCGCTGGCTCTCGTCACCGGCGAAGCGGAGGAGGACCAGCGCCCGGTCACCGTCGACGGACCGCAGCGGCGGGGCGGCGCCGAGGGTCCAGTAGCTGGTGGCCTGCACGACCTCGTCGCGACCGGCCAGGTCCTGGGTCAGCGCAGCGCCCGCGGCGGCCACCTCGGGGGCGTCGACGGATCCGTCGGCGGCGGTGACCAGCAGCACCACGTCGGGAGCACCCCCGTCGAAGGTGTCGGCGACGATCGCCGCCGCCGCCGAGGACTCCGACCCGGGGTCGTCGAACCCGCCGGAGACCAGCGAGTCCTGCACGTCACCGCCGAAGGCGCCGGCGACGACGAATCCGACGAGGGCGAGCAGGGCGATCACCCATGGACGGCGGACTGACAGCGGGGTTCGTGTGGTGGTGGTCGACACGGGTGGTCGCTTTCGATGCGGAGTAACGGGTTCCACGCGAAGATAACGACGTCAAGTTGACGGTGTCAACATCGCTGCTGACAGGCTCCTGCCACCGGATTCCCGCTCGGCCAGCGCGGCGCCGTGGCGGAACGACAACGCCCGGCCGCAGGGGCCGGGCGTCGTGGGGTCCGTCGCGGGGACGGTCAGGGCTGTGGGGTCAGCGGCTGATCGGCTTGTACTTGATGCGGTGGGGCTGGTCGTCGCCACCGTGCCGCTGCTTGAAGTCCTCGGCGTACTCCGAGTACGTCCCGGGGTACCAGACGACCTGGCTGTCGCCCTCGAAGGCCAGCATGTGGGTGGTGACACGGTCGAGGAACCAGCGATCGTGGCTGATGACCACCGCACAGCCGGCGAAGGACAGCAGCCCCTCCTCCAGCGCCCGGAGGGTGTCGACGTCGAGGTCGTTGGTCGGCTCGTCCAGCAGCAGCAGGTTGCAGCCCTTGCGCAGCAGCTTGGCCAGGTGGATGCGGTTGCGCTCACCACCCGAGCACTGCCCGACCTTCTTCTGCTGGTCGGCGCCCTTGAAGTTGAACTGGCCGCAGTAGGCCCGTCCGTTGACCTCGCGACCGCCGATCTCCAGCAGGTCGTTGTCGTCGGTGATCTCCTGGAAGACGGTCTTGTTGGGGTCCAGCGCGTCGCGGTTCTGGTCGACATAGCCGAGGTCGACGGTCTCGCCGACGCGCAGGCTGCCCTCGTCGGGCTTCTCCTCTCCCATGATCATGCGGAAGAGGGTCGACTTGCCGGCACCGTTGGCGCCCACGATCCCTACGATGCCGCCCGGCGGGAGGCTGAACGTCAGGTCCTCGATGAGCAGCCGGTCCTCGAACCCCTTGTAGAGGTGGTCGGCCTCGACGACGACGCCACCGAGGCGACCCGTGTGGGGGATCGTCAGCTCGATGTTGCTGTCGCGGGACTGGCCGGCCTTGGCCACCAGGTCCTCGTAAGCGGAGATACGGGCCTTGGACTTGGCCTGGCGGGCGCGGGGGCTGGCGTTGACCCACTCCAGCTCCTGGGCCAGGGTCTTCTGCCGCTTGGACTCCGTCTTCTCCTCCTGGCGCAGGCGTTCCTGCTTCTGCTGCAGCCAGCCGGAGTAGTTGCCCTCGAAGGGCATGCCCTTGCCGCGCTCGAGCTCGAGGATCCAGCCGGCGACGTTGTCGAGGAAGTACCGGTCGTGGGTGATGGAGACGACGGTGCCGTTGTAGTCCTGCAGGAAGCGCTCCAGCCACGCGACGGACTCGGCGTCGAGGTGGTTGGTGGGCTCGTCGAGCAGCAGCATGTCGGGCTTGGACAGCAGCAGGCGGCACAGGGCCACGCGGCGGCGTTCACCACCGGAGAGGCTGGTGACGTCGGCGTTGGCCGGCGGCACGCGCAGGGCGTCCATCGCGATCTCGAGCTGGCGGTCGAGGTCCCAGCCGTCGACCGCCTCGATCTTGTCCTGGACGGCGGCGAACCGGTCGTAGACCTTCTGCATCTCCTCGTCCGGCAGCTCCTCGGCCATCTTCATGGAGAGGTCGTTGAACTCCTCGAGGAGTCGCACGGTCTCGCCGACGCCCTCGCGGATGTTCTCCTCCACGGTCTTGTCCGGGTCGAGCTGCGGCTCCTGCGGCAGGTAGCCGACGTTGACCCCGTCGGCGGCCCACGCCTCGCCCTCGAACTCGGTGTCGACCCCGGCCATGATGCGCAGCAGGGTGGACTTGCCGGCGCCGTTGGGCCCGATGACGCCGATCTTGGCGCCCGGCAGGAACGACAGCCAGATGTTGGACAGGATTTCCTTGGAGGGCGGCACCAGCTTGGTGAGGCCCTTCATCACGTACACGTACTCAGCCATGGCCGCACAGGCTATCGGTCGTCAGCTGGCGCGAACCCGTCCGTCGGAGACCGTCGGCGAACGGAGCCATCCCCGCCCGGCGAAACTGGCCGTTCGCCACAATTGTCGGATCCGGTGCACGGGTGCTCCCCTCGCCACAATCGTGGCCGGACGCCAATGTGGCCAGATCGGTCGACGGCGACGATCGTCGGATCCGGTGCACCCGTGCACCCCTCGCCACAATCGTGGCCGGATGCCAATCGTCGGACGGTGGGCTGGCCGCAGCGGTCAGGTCGTCGACACGAGCCCGTCGGAGACCGTCCACGTTCGGCTCGTGGTGACGGCGTCGAGGAGGCGACGGTCGTGTGAGACCAGCAGGAGGGTGCCGTCGTAGCTGGCGAGGGCGTCCTCGAGCTGCTCGATGGCGGGCATGTCCAGGTGGTTGGTCGGCTCGTCGAGCACCAGCAGGTTGGTGCCGGTGGCCATCAACATCGCGAGGACCGCGCGGGTGCGTTCGCCGGGTGAGAGGTCCGCGGCCGCCCGGTTGGCACGCGGCCCCTTGAGGCCGAACTTGGCGAGGAGGGTGCGGGCCTCCACGGGTTCCATGCCGCTGTGGGCGACCAGCAGGTCGACGACGGTGTCGTCGCTGGCGAGCGCGCCGCGGGCCTGGTCGAGCTCGCCGACGACGACCCGGCTGCCGAGCGTCGCGGTGCCGCTGTCGGGCTGGAGGTGGCCGAGCAGCAGGCCGAGGAGGGTGGACTTGCCCGACCCGTTGGGGCCGACGATGGACACCCGGTCGCCCTGCGCCAGGTCGAGGGTGACCGGGCCGAAGGTGAAGCTGCCGCGGACGAGGGTGGCGTCGCGCAGCTGGGCGACGACGTCACCGGACCGGGGGGCGCTGGGCAGCTCGAGGCGCAGCTCCCATTCCTTGCGTGGTTCCGCGACGCCCTCGTTGGCCAGGGTGCGGTCGAGCTGGTTGAGCCGGCTCTCGAGGGCACGGACCTTCTTGGCCCCGCTGGTGGCGGCCTCGATCCGGGCGCCCCGCGCAGCCCGGTCGGGGTCCGGTGGATTCTTCTTCGCGCGGAGTGCCCCACGCACCGACTGCTCCTTGGCCCCCTGGACCTGGGCCACCAGGTGGCTGCGCTGTTCCTCCGACGCCTCGTAGGCCTCGCGCATGCGCCGTCGGGCGACCTCGCGTTCGGTCAGGTAGGCCTCCCAGCCACCGGCGAAGGTCGACCACGTCGCGTTGACGGGGTCGAGCTCCAGCACCTCGGTGATGGTGCGGGCGAGGAACTCGCGGTCGTGGGAGACCACCGCGATGCCGCCCCGGTAGCCGGCGACGAACGCCTCGAGCCGGTCGAGCCCGTCGAGGTCGAGGTCGTTGGTCGGTTCGTCGAGCAGCAGGACGTCGAAGCGGGAGAGGAGGATCGCGGCGAGCGACGCCTTGGCCATCTGCCCGCCGGACAGTCCCACCGTGGGGGCCTCGAGCAGCCGCAGCGGCAGCCCGAGGTCGGTGAGCACCTGCTCGACGCGTGACTCGAAGTCCGCCGCGCCGACCGCCATCCAGGTCTGCAGCGCGTCGTCGTAGGCGTCGCCGTCGGGGTCGGTGCCGTCGGCGAGCGCCTGGGTGGCCAGCTCGAGGTTCCGCTCGGCGTCCGACACGCCGGTCCTGCGGGCCAGCAGCTGGGCGGTGGTCTCGTCGGGACGGCGGTCGTGCTCCTGGGCGAGCAGGCCGACCGTGCCGGTGCGCGTGACGGCGCCCTCGTCGGGCACGAGCAGGCCGACGAGGACACGCAGGAGGGTGGACTTGCCGGCGCCGTTCGGCCCGACCAGGCCGACGGTCGCGCCGGGGCGGACGGTGAGGTCGACCCCGTGCAGGACGTCCTGACCGCCGAAGGCCACGCGGATCCCCTCCGCGACGAGCTGTGACATGGGCGACAGCGTACGGTCGGATGTCCCCGGGCGCCGGCCGCCCCGATGGGGACGGCCGGCGTCGCGCACCGGGTCAGCGCTGGCCGTGGCGGCCGGGGTGTCGGCGGGCAAGGCGTGGTGGTGCCGGCCGCGTGGGCCCCTTGCCCCGCGGACCCTTCGGCCCGCTCGGCCCGTTGGACGGGCGGGCGGGGCGACGAGGCGGGACGGGGCGACGCGAACGGTTGTTGTTGAACGAGGCAGGCATGGAGATGTCCGTTTCTGCTTCCCGCGCGCGCAGCACCCTTCGGTCCTCGCGCGACGGTGATCCATGCCCTCGACAGGACCGGCATCACCGACGATTCGCGCGAGAACGCGACGAGCACCCATGACGACGCACGCGACACGGAAAGCCGTGGTGGTGGTCGGGAGGGGTGCTCTACAGGCGCATTGTGGAACAGAGGTTACTGCGACGTCGTCCCACCGGCAAGGGTGTCGAGAACGGCATCGCTGACCACGTTCGGGCCGCCGAGCACGGTCACGGTCGTCACGCCCAGCTGGTCCAACGCGTCCAGCGTCTCCTGCGGCGCGGTGTCGCGGGTCACGAGCAGCACCGGACCGCCCAACAGGCCGGCCAGCGGCGCCGCCGACAGCGCGTCGGCGAAGCCCTCGCCGTTGACGACCACGGCGCGACGGGTTCCCGAGGACCACAGGGTGGTCGCGACGTCGGCCGCGGTGTCGAACCGGCTGGTCCCGGCGATCCGTGTGGTCGGGGCGATGCCGTTCAGCTCCTGCTGCACCGCCGCGGACACCGATGACGGGCCGCCGAGGATGGTGATGCGCGACGGGGACAAGCGCTCCAGCTCCGCCCGCGTCGCAGCGGGCACCGAGTCGTTGGCGACCAGCAGCAGCGGGGCGCCGAGCATCCCCGCGCCGGCGCCGCCCGACAGCGCATCGGGATGGTCGATGCCCGAGGCCACCAGCACGTCGGTCGCCCCGTCGGGCCACGTCGCAGCGCTGACGGCCGCGGCGGTGGCCCACCGGTCGGCCCCCGAACGGCGCGAGGTCGGTGCGATTGCGGCCAGCTCCTGCTCGACAGCGGTGCCGATGGCCCCCTCGCCGCCCAGCAGGACAATCCGTTCGGGAGCCAGCTCGGCCAATGCGTCCGATGTGGCCGCGGGCACGGCGTCGGACTCGACCAGCAGCAGCGGTGCCCCGTCGAGGATCGCCGCGGGGCCACCGGCCAGCGCGTCGGCGAACCCGGTGCCGTTGGCCACGTACGCGACCGCGGCCTCGTCGACGGACCCGGCGGCTGCTGCGGCGGTGGTGAACCGGTCGCTTCCCTGGACCCGCTCGACGGCCCGTGCCCCACCGGGCACCCCGGCGGCGAAGGTGATCGGCACCCACCGGTCCAACGACGTGTCGTTGGGGGCGTTGTGGTCCCGACGGGTGAAGATCCCGCACTGCACGGCAGTGCAGTCGACGTCGCCGAAGGCCTGGGCGACCGGGAAGCCGAAGGAGCCCTGTGATGGCTGCAGCGAGCCGTCGGGCGTGCCCGGCAGCCCCGGTGGCAGCGTCGCCCACGATCCGGTGCCGTCGCAGACGGTGGGCCGCTCCTCCCCCACGGGGGCGATGCACTGGCGCACGTACAGCCCCTGCCCCGACGGGGTCCCTGCGAGCGTGACGGTGACGGTGTCGGTCTCGGCCAGGCCGACGGTCGGCTCGACGGTCAGCGAGAACTCGTCCTGCGCGGCGACGGGCACGACCAGTGCACCGACGGCGAGCACGACACAGAGGAGGGCAAGCAGGCGGACGGGGCGCGGGGTTCGGCGTGACATGGCTGGGTGACCTCGGGGTCGGGGAACGGTCGGCGACGGTTCGGTGGGACGGGGGGTGGGGCTCAGCGCGCGGGCAGCACGATGGGCGCGCCGGTCCGGGGGTGGGCGACGACCTCCATCGGGGCGCCGTAGGCACGGCCCAGCAGCTCGGCGGTCATGACCTCCTGCGGGAGGCCGGCGGCGAGCACCCCACCGCCGGCGAGCAGCACGATCCGGTCCGACCACGCAGCGGCGGCGGTCAGGTCGTGCAGGACCACGACGACGGCGTCCCCCGCACGGGCGCGGGCGGCGAGCACCGCCAGGATCCGGTCGGCATGGTGGGGGTCCAGCGCCGCGACGGGCTCGTCGAGCAGCAGCAGCGGCGTGTCCTGGGCCAGGGTACGGGCGAGCATGACGCGGGCGCGTTCCCCTCCCGACAGCTGCGTCACCGGACGGTCCACCATCTCGGCGACGCCGGCCGCCTCCAGCGCCCAGTCCACCATCGCGTCGTCGGCGCCCGCGGCGTCGGTGCCGTGCCACGGGGCCCGTCCCATCATGACGACGTCGCGCACGGAGAACGGGAAGGCCACGGTCGCGTCCTGGGTCAGCACCGCCCGTCGCCGGGCCGCGTCGACGGCCCGCAGGGACGACAGCGGCGCGCCGTCCAGCTCGACGGTGCCCGACGCGAGCGACAGGTCACCGGACACGGCGTGGAGGAGCGTGGACTTGCCGGCGCCGTTGGCCCCGACGACGGCGACCAGCTCGCCAGCGGCCACCTCGACGGTGAGGTCGTGAAGGATGGTCCGATCCCGACGGGCCACACCCACCTGTCGAAGGGCAAGGAGGGCCGTTCCGGCTGCACGACGAGGCGTGCGGTGCGGTGTGGGGCGGTCGTCCACCGGACGGTCGGCGAAGACGGCGGTCATGCCCATCCTCCCTGCTGCCGACGGGTGCGGCGCAGCAGGACCAGGAACACCGGGGCACCCAGCAACGCCGTCAGCACACCCAGCGGGATCTCCGCCGGCGCTGCGATCGTCCGCGCCAGCATGTCGCCGGCGGTCAGGACGACGGCGCCGCCGAGGGCGCTGGCGGGCAGGACCGTGCGGTGCGCAGGGCCCGCCAGCAGCCGGACGAGGTGCGGCACGACCAGCCCGACGAACGCGATGATCCCGGAGACGGCCACCCCCGCGGCGGTCAGCACGGCAACGACGGTGATCAGCTGCAGCCGCAGGCGGCCGACGTCGACGCCGAGGTGGCCGGCAGGTCCCTCCCCGAGGCCCAGCAGGTCCAGCGGCCGGGCGAAGCGGCCGGCCACGACCAGGCCGCCCAGCACCAGCGGTCCGGCGATCAGCAGGCTGCGCCAGGACGCCGAGGCCACGCTGCCGAGGGACCAGAAGGTGATGGACCGGATCTCCGCGTCGTCGGAGATGAACATCGCCAGGCCGATGAGGGCACCGGCGATCGCGTTGACGGCGATACCCGTCAGGACGAGGGTCACCGTCTCGGTCCGGCCGCCGGACCGCGCGCCCGCGTAGACCACCAACGTGGTCACCAGCCCGCCGGCGAACGCCGCGGCGGGCAGGACCCACGGGCCGGCCGCGGTGGCCCCCAGCGCGATGGCGAAGACCCCACCGACGGCCGATCCGGCCGACACGCCGATGATGCTCGGCTCGGCCAGCGGGTTGCCGAACATGCCCTGCAGCAGCGCACCGGCGGTGCCGAGCCCCGCGCCGACGACGAGGCCGAGCAGCACCCGCGGCAGCCGGATCTGCAGGACGACGTCGCGCGCGATCGGGTCGACGTCGGCGGCGGCGCCGGTGAACGGGTCGGCGAGGATCCGCACGACGTCGCCGACCCCGACCTCGAAGGCCCCGGCGGCGATGGCGGCGACGGCGACGGCCACGCAGAGCAGCCCGAGCACGGTCAGCAGCATGGGTCCCGACAGCTGTCGCCGGGGGCGGGGCAGACGGCGTGCCGTGGCCTCGACGGCGGTGGGGGTCGCGGCGGTCACGGGGTGGCCCACTCCCTCAGCTGTTCGGCGAGGTGCTCGACCACCGCGGGGGTGCGGGCGCCGAAGGACAGCAGCAGCCCGTCGTCGACGACGACGATGTCGCCGTTGGCACCGGCCGGTGTCTGGGCGATGCCGGGGACCTCGGCCAGCCCGTCGAGTCCGCCAACGCTCTCGAGGCCGAGGGTCATGACGAGCAGCACGTCGGGCGCGGCGGAGACCAGCGCCTCGCTGGTCAGCGGGGTGAAGGGCGCCAGGCCGAGCGCCGAGCCGGCGTCGATGCCGCCCGCGGCCTCGATCAGGGCGTCGGCGCCGGAGCCGTCACCGCCCAGGAGGTACACGCCTGCCGTGCCGCGGAGGTAGAGGAACGCCACGGTGGGTGCGGGATCCAGCGGCTGCGCGGCGGCCGCGTCGACCCGCTGACGGGTCGTGTCGATCAGCTCGGCCCCCGCGTCGGCCACGCCGAGGGCGTCGGCGACCGCCTCGATGCGGGGGTAGATGTCGTCCAGGGTCCACGCCTCGGGCACGAGGACGACGGGCACGCCGGCGCCACGGATGGCGTCCAGCGCCTCGGGGGGCCCGGTGAGGGTGTCGCCGATGACGACGGTGGGGTGCAGCGACAGGACGCTCTCGGCGGAGACCGAGTGGGCGTCGGTGACGACAGGCAGGTCGGCGACCTCGGGGAACGTCGCCTGCTCGTCCCGGCCGACCATCGACTCGCCGAGGCCGAGGGAGTACACGACCTCCGCCACCCCGCCGGACAGCGGCAGGATCCGGGACGCGTCGGCGACCTCCACGGTGGCCCCGTCAGCCGAGGTGACGGTGACGGGGAGCGTCGGCGTCGGTTCGGGCAGGACGGGGAGGGGCTCGTCGACCATCGCCACGGGCAGGCGGTCGGATGCACGCTCGGCTGGCTCCGACCCGTCGCGGTCGACGTCGCCGGCCGCGACGGCGGCCGGCTGGACCTCGCCGCCGACGGGCGCCGGCTCGGTGGCCCCCGGGGCGCAGGCGGTGAGCAGGCCGATGGCCACGAGGGCGGCGGCGAGCAGGCGGGTCACGGCTCCCGCCGCTTCTGGCGGATGGCCGCGACACCCGTGGAGGAGGTCAGCAGCGCGGCAAGCAGGATCAGCGGCCCGCGGTCGACCGGCGCCTCGCCGTCGGACGCCACGAGCGCGGTGGTCGACGACGCGGGCGATCCGGGCGAGCCGGCATCGGTGGCGTCGGCCGTGGGCGCGACGGGGGTCGGCGACGTGCCGGATGCGTCGACCGGTGCCACCCCACCCGCCTCGATCGCGACCAGCGCCTCGGGGGTGGCGCCGTCCAGCGGGGCGGTGCTGCCGCTCGGGATCGGCGGGGCGACGGTCTGGGTCGCCCTCGGCTCGCTCGACGGTGACGCGGGCCGTGCCGTCGACGCAGGCGCGGTGGACCGGGGCTGTTGCGTCGGCTCAACCTGCGCCTGCTGCGTGGGCTGCGGTTGCTCGGGCTGCGGCTGCGCGGGCCGAGGTTGCTGGGGTTGTGGCTGCTCGGGCTGCGGCGTCGACGCAGGCGGCTGTGGCTGTTGTGTCGGCTGGGGCTGCTCTGGCTGCGTCGTCGGTTCGGCCCGGAAGGAGACCGGGTGGAACACGTCCTGGGACCGGTCGTTGGTGCGGGTGTGGTCGTTGCGCGTGGTCACCGCGCACGCGGTCACCAGGCAGTCGACCTCGTCGTTGATCCACCGGGTGACGACGAGGTCGACCTCGAACGTGCCACCGAGGCCGTAGGGCCGTGCCAGCCCGACCCCGTAGGGCGGTGGGTTGGACGACACCCACACCGAGGACTCCGACGTGCCCTCCTGGTCGGCGCCACCGCCGCAGGGGGAGGGCACCTGTCCGGGGGGCGGCACGACGCACCACGCGACGTAGATGCCCTTGGTCGTGTCGTACCCGTCCCCGCGAACGGTCACGGTGTGGCCGGCGGGGTCCAGGTCGGTGTCGGGTGTGACCTGGATGCTCGGCGCGGCGGCGGCAGGCACGGGGGCGAGCAGGATCGTCGTGCCCGCCAGCAGCATCACCAGCAGCAGGGCCGGCAGGTTGGCGACGGCGGCGCCGGCCCACCCCCGAGGGTGCGGCGACACCCCGGTTCGGGTGGGGGTCACAGGTATCGCGCTCCGAGGTCGTCGAAGATGCAGGTGTTGAACTCGTAGGCGAGGGTGGACTCGTCGATCAGCCGGCGACGTTCGTCCTCGCTCCAGGGCGCGTGGTCGAGCTTGGCCCGGTAGGTCTGCTTGAACACCGGCCCCTTGATGTCGCCGAAGCGGTACATCGACAGCTCGTCCTCGCCGAACCCATAGTGCTGGGTCAGCATGCGGGCGATGATCTGTCCACCGGACAGGTCACCCATGTACCGGATGTAGTGGTGGGCGACGAACGCGCTCGGCCAGTCCCGCGGCGCGGTCCAGATGCGCTCGACGTAGGCAGCGGTCGCGTCGGTGGCCGGCGGCATCACCTGGCGCCAGCGGTGGTCGACCAGGGCCTCCATGTCGGACTCGATCGCCGCCACGCGGTGCAGCCGGGCGTCCAGGAAGTCCCCGACGACCGGATCGTCGGCGACCAGCTCCGCGCTCTCCTCGAGCGCGATGTAGATGCGGTACAGCTGGCCGAGGAAGTCGACGTAGGCCTCGCCACCGAGCCGGCCGCTCATCAGCGCGCCCACGAACGGGGCACGTTCGGCGGCGCGGTGGGCGTCCTGGGTCTGCTGGCGGAGGACCTCCGAGAACGGATCGGCGACGGACTGCGACGGTGACTGCGGTGTGGACATCAGGCGGGGTTCCCAGGGTGAGGGGGACGTGACCCGAACTAAGGTAAGGGACACCTAACCCAACGGGAAACCGTGGTTCGTCCGGTCGGACAGCAGGAACTCGGCCTCGTGGCGTCGACGCGTCGCGGGCTGCTCGGTCCGCCGGAGTGGGTTCAGCCGTCGGTCCGCAGCGCCTGGAGCGCCGTCCACGCCGCCGGCGGGGTGGTGTGCAGGTCGTAGAGCCCCGCCCCGATCACGCCGGTGTCCTGCGCGGCCTGCACGAACGTCGCCACCTCGGGCAGGCGGTCGGCGATGCCGCCGGCGAGGTGCACCGGCAGGTCGGGATCACCGACCAGCTGGCGCAGCCGGACGACGTTGTCGTGGTTCCACTGGTGGGTGATCACGGTGTCGGTGCCGCGGTAGCTGGAGTAGCTCATGGGCACGAACACGTCGTAGTGCTCGGCCAGGGCCGCGTAGGGGAACCCGGGCCACCAGGTGGTGTTGACCTCCAGCTGCATGGGCGGCAGGACGACCGCGGCCATCGGGTAGTCCGGCCCCACCCAGTCGCGCAGCTCCGCGGACAGCTCGAGGACCCGCTCGGTGCGCAGGGCCACGTCGGCCAGGTCGTCGACCTCGATGTCCAGCCCGAACGCGTCGGGCCGGTCACCACGCGGCGTCACGAACGCCATGGCGGCCTTGGCCCGGGCGAGGTCCAGCTCGGGATCCTCGAACGCCGGGATGGTCCACACCATCACCCGGATGCCGGCGTCGTGGGCCAGCTCGATGACCTCGGCCAGCCGGTCGTGGTCGTGCAGCGCCCCGTTGGTGGACTCCCGCGAGACCTGCAGGTAGATCGCCTGCACGCCGTTGGCGGCGGCCAGGTCGACCTGCTGGGCGGGGGTCAGGTCGGTGTCGTAGGTGTCGATCCAGGTCGACAGCCCCTCGAAGGCCGCCAGCCCCTCCCCCGGTGCAGGGGGTGCCGCCTGTGGCTTGGGGCCGTGCAGGCGGAGGTGCTCGCCGTCGAGCCGATCGATGGTCAACGTGTGCTGACGGCCGGCATCGAGGATCTTGGTGCCGACGTCGGCCCCCAGCATCCACCGCGGCGTGTCGCCCTCCGGTCCGGACAGGGCGGAACCGGCAAGGGCAAGGCTTGCGAGGGCGAGGAACACCACGGCCACGCCGAGCATCCACGTCCTGTTCGGCATGCCCCCACAGTAGGGACGTCGGACCGCGTTGGCTGCTACAGCCCCAGGGATGCCCCGAACACCGGCACGCTGGTCAGCAGCGCGAACGCCGCCGCCATGACGATCGGCATCCGCGGCCCCTTGCCGGCCGACAGGGCCATCACCGACAGCAGGCCGAAGCCCGCGACCATGCCCGCCGTACGCAGCCCGACGAGGAAGTCCAGCGGGTCGGTGAGGAGCGCGAAGATCTCCAGCGGACCGAGCGCGAGCGTGATGAGCGGCGCGTAGACCTGCCACTGCTCCCCCATCCCGGTGGCCGGGACGAGTCGTGTGGCCAGGAACCACGCCGCGGCGAAGCCCAGCGGCGCCATGACGAAGCCGATCGTCGACACCCGGGGAAGCAGCAGCAACGACGCGACGACGGACGCGCCGATCGTCGCCGCGGCGGCACGGGTGACCAGCACCTCCATCCGCTCGCTGATCGATCGGAACGCGTACTCCGCACGACGCCAGAGGAACACCGCCAGCACCGCGATCGACAGCCAGCGAAGCACCCGCCCGACCAGGATGATCGGGTTCTGGAAGGTGCCGGTGAGGCCGTCGACCAGCCCGCCCCCGGCGATCAGGTCGCCCAGGAGCACCCCGACGACGACCGGCGCGACCAGCGCGAGCCCCAGCGGCGCGGCGTCACCCGAGCCGCGCAGCAGGCTGGACCAGCTCTCGTCGCGGTAACGCATCAGGTACAGCGGCATGGCGGCGATCAGCAGCACGGGAACCCCGACCGCGAGGAGCCACTGGCCGACCGTGCCGTTGAACAACCCGCCGGTGCTGCGCAGGAGTGCGCTGAGCAGGGTGGGGCCGATCACGTACACGGCCGCGGCCAGGAAGAAGTCGCTGCGGGCATCGTCGGTGGACATGTACATCGCGCCGCAGCGTAGTGCGCGTGGCGTGCCATGCTGTGATCCATGTCGGACCTGCGCGCCTCGATCGTCGTCATCGGCGACGAGATCCTGGGTGGTTTCGTGCACGACACCAACAGCCACTGGCTGGCCGGGCAGCTGCAGGTGCAGGGCATCCCGCTGGACCGGGTGCAGACCGTGCCCGACACCATGGCCGCCATCGACGAGGGCCTGCGGATGGAGCTCGGCCGCAGCCGACCCCGGCTGATCATGACGTCCGGTGGCATCGGCTCGACCCCCGACGACCTGACGATGGAGGCGGTGGCCGCGACGCTCGGTCGTGACCTGGTGGTCAACGAGGAGATCGACCGTCGGATCACGCTGGCGCTGGAGTGGACGGCCGGCACCGGTGCCACGGTGACACCGGACCACGAACGGGCGATGCGTCGCATGGCCCGGGTGCCGGAGGGGACCTACCTGCTGCAGGGGGCGCGTGGGGTCGCGCCGGGCGTGGCCGTCGACGTCGATGGCGGGCTGGCGGACGCCGGCGTCACCATCGTCATCCTCCCCGGCATCCCCGGCGAGCTGAAGCGGATCTACACCGACGGGATCGTGCCCGAGCTGCTGACCGGCGTCGGGACGCCACAGCACGTGGTCGAGATGACCCACGGGTATCCGGAGTCCTCGCTGAACCCGGTGTTCGACCGTCTGGTCGCCGACTTCCCCGATGTGCACCTGGGTTCCTACCCGGGCAAGGAGTGCACCATCAGGCTGAAGGGCGAACGCAGGAGGGTCGAGGCGGCCGAGTCGGTCGTGCGTGCCTACCTGCAGGAGCTCGACGGCGACCCCGGCGCGACCGAGCTGAAGACGGCCTGGGCCAGCCGCTGGACCGACTGAGGGCGACAGCTAGCTTGGGTGCCCATGCGCGCCTCGACACCCCACGCGATGTTCCTGCACGCCCACCCCGACGACGAGTCCTCCAAGGGGGCCGGGACGATGGCCCGCTACGCCAAGGAGGGGTACCGCGTGTCGGTGGTGACGTTCACCGACGGCGGGCAGGGCGAGATCCTCAACCCGGCGATGGCCGACGAGCCCAACGTGCTGGACAACCTCGTCGAGGTCCGGAAGGGTGAGCTGGCGGAGGCGCTGCGCCTGCTGGGCGTGACCGACCACTTCGACATCGGGTTCCCCGACTCCGGCTACGTCAAGGACTTCGACGGTGACGGGTCGGTGCTGACCGACGACTGCTTCTACAACGTCCCCATGGCCGATGTGCTGGAGCGGGTCGTGCCGATCATCCGCGAGACCCGTCCCCAGGTCCTGGTCACCTACGACGAGCGCGGCGGCTATCCCCACCCCGACCACATCCGCACCCACACCGCGACGATGGCGGCCTGGCGTGCAGCGGCCGACCCGACCTTCGTGCCCGAGTTCGGACCGGCGTGGCGGGCGTCGAAGGTCTACTACCAGATGACCTTCACCTACCGGCGGCTGACGATGCTGCAGGCCGAGTGCGAGGTCCGCGGCATCGAGTCGCCGTTCCGTGAGTGGATCGACGGCTGGGACACCTCCCGCGCCGAACGGATCACCACATCCATCGACGTCGGCGAGTACATCGGGCTTCGCGGCCAGGCGCTGCGGGCACACCGCACCCAGGTCGACCCGGCGGGAAACTGGTTCAAGGTGCCCGACGACCTGATCGCAGAGGTCTACCCGTGGGAGGACTTCCGGCTGGCCCACAGCGAGGTCGTCACCGACAAGCCCGAGGACGACCTGTTCGCCGGGTTGCCCGTCGCCCGCCCCTGAGCGAGGCATCCGACACCGGTCAGCCCAGGGCCTCCAGCTCCGTCAGGGAGTCGTCGAGGTGGGTCAGCAGGCGCTGCAGGTGCGGGACGGTTCGCCGGCAGCCGGTCAGGCCGACCTGCAGCTCGCCGTCGTAGGTGGTGACGGTGATGTTGAGCGCCAGGCCGTCGGTCGGGATCGACATCGGGTACAGGCCGTCGAGCTTCGCCCCGTTGAAGTAGAGGGGCTGTCGCGGTCCGGGCACGTTGGAGATCAGCACGTTGAACGCCGGCCGTCGCAGGGCGTCGAGGTCGAACGGCAGTGCGCCCAGCCCGGCCGGCACGAAGTTCATGGCCGACAGCATCAGCGTGCCGAGCTGGTTGAGGCCCTTCAGCGTCAGCTTGCCGCGGTCCATCGACTCGCGGACCAGCTCCAGCCGGGCCTCGGGACTGGCCAGGTGGGTGCCGAGGTTGCACAGCACGATGCCGACGTTGTTGCCGTCGCCGGAGCCCTCCCCGTGCAACGACACGGGCACGGCGGCGATGAGCGGATCCTCCGGCAACGCGTCGAGGTCCAGCAGGTAGCGACGCAACGCCCCCGCCGACATGGCCATGACGACGTCGTTGACGGTCGCGCCCGTGCTGTCGCGGACCGCACGGATGCGGTCCATGGCGTAGCCGTCGGCGGCGAAGCGTCGGGCACCGCTGATCGGCACGTTGAACATCGTCCGGGGCGCCTGGAACGGCATGCGGGAGGCTTCCTCGGAGAACGAGCGCCACAACGTGCGCACGGCGGCTTCCGAGGACCCGGTGACGGCCCGGACCCCCTCACGAACGCCCGAGGCCACACCGGCGACCGCGCCCTGCACCGCACGGAGCGGGTTGGGCCGTCCGGTGGGTTCGCCGGGGTCGAGGACTCGCGGCGGCGGATCCATGCGTGCCCACGGCGCCGGGGCGTCCCGTTCGTCGGGGTCGGTGGACAACGACCGCTGCAGCAGCTTCATGCCCGTCACGCCGTCCACCAGGGCGTGGTGCATCTTGGTGTACACGGCGAACCGGCCGTCCTCGAGCCCCTCGATGACGTTGGACTCCCACAGCGGCCGGCTCCGGTGCAGCAGGGTGCCGTGCAGGCGGCTGGCCAGCGCCAGCAGCTCACGGACCCGACCCGGGTGCGGCAGGGCGGAGTGCCGGACGTGGTACTCGAGGTCGATGGCATCGTCCTCCTGCCACTCCCAGGGCCCCACACCGCCCTTGCGGACCGGCTTCATCCGCAGGCGGCGCGAGACCTCCTGGGTGGCCATGGCCCGACGGTAGAGGTCGCCGGCGAAGGCTGGTCCGGCGCCCTCGGGCGGGGAGAACAACGCGAGGCTGCCGACGTGCATGGGCCGCTCGCGGCCCTCGACGTCGAGGAACCCCGAGTCGGTGATCGGCATCAGGCCCACGGGTCCCCCTCCTCCGCCCTGCGACGGACGACGTAGAACAGGCAGTCGCGCCTGGTCTGGAGATGGGTCCGGGTCATCATCGCGGGAACCATGTCCTCGGCGGTGACGACCGTGCCGTCGACACGGACGTCGAACAGCCGACCGGTCGCGTCGTTGCCGTCGACGTCGGTGACGACGAGCGGCAGGTCGCTGCCGGGAAGGATCCTCCCGATCGGCACGCCGGCCAGCAGCATCCCGAAGTTGTTGCGGTCCAGGCCCGGCTGGATCGCGAAGTCGAGCTCGTCGGGGTCGAGCTCGTCGACGAAGTCGAAGGCCACCTCCGGACGGACCTCGACGCGGTAGCGCACCTGGAACAGGTGAGGGGGCCTGGGCATGGTCGGATCGATGTGGGGCATCGCGACGAACCGCTCGATCACGCCCCTGGCGAGGTCGGCGTGCTCGGGCACCCCGGCCATGCCGCACTCGACCGCGATGGCCGGGCAGTACGGCTCCAGGGCCTGCATCAACGTGTACTCCTGGGTGCCCCAGAGCAGGCCCACGTCCGCCACGGCACCGGCCAGCGCGTAGGTCTCCTCCAGCGGACGGGGCACGATGGCGTACAGGGGGTTGTCGCCGGTGTTGTTGTGCACGTCGATGGCGGCGTCGAGCGGCTGTGCCGTCACGATCGCCAGGACCTCCGATGCGCAGCGGCGCATCCGGGTCGACACGGGGTGGATGCCCCACACCCGGTTGAAGTCCTCCTGGTCCGGCAGGTACCGGTGGGCGAACCATCCGTCCTGCGTGGCCGCCCGCACGTTGCCGATGAACAGCCACAACGGATGGGTGGGACGCGGCTTGTCGCGCAGCCAGGCCAGCAGGCCGCGCAGGCCGGAGTCCTCGTTGCCGTGCAGCATGACCGAGATCATCCGGTGCGGCCCTGGCAGGGTCCCCTCGAGGTGCATCAACGCGGGCTTGCCGTCGAGCTCGGCCAGCACCTCCTCGTCGGAACGATCCGCGACGAGGTCCCAGATGGCGTCGTCGTCCTCGATGTGGTGGAAGAGCACCCGCTACGACCGATCCTCGAGCGCGTCCCCGGCGGTGACCGGCCACGTGTGGACCGGTTCGCCCTGCTGGTGCAGCTCGGTGTAGCGCGTGGTCACCGCTTCCCGGGCGGCGGCCCGTGACAGCCCGTGGGACTCCAGGGCGTGGTCGAAGGCCTCGATCTGCCAGACGGCACCGTTGCGGCCCGACACCGCGCGCTGCTCGATGATCGACAGGTAGCGGTCGATGTCGGAGGAGTCGATGTCCCACGCCTCCAGGCCACGGCGGGCCAGCGGGATCAGGTGGCGCAGCATCAGCTCCTGGGCACCGACCATGCCGATCCCCGGCCAGTACAGCTCGGCGCCGATGCCGTACCTGGCGGCGGCGAAGAAGTTGTCCTCCGCCGCGGTGAAGCTCATCTCCGGCCACACCGGTGCCTGGGTGTCGGCCAGGCCAGCGAGCAGCCCGTAGTACAGCGCGACGTTGGCAGCGCAGTCGATCACCGTCGGCCCGGCCGGGAGGACCCGGTTCTCGATCCGCAGGTGCGGCCGCCCGCCCGCGATGTCGTAGACCGGTCGGTTCCACCGGTACACCGTGCCGTTGTGCAGCGTCAGCTCCTCCAGCCGGGGGATGTCCCCCGACGCCAGGATCTCGTCGGGGTCGGTGGCCTCGGTGATCGGCAGCAGCGAGGGGAAGTAGCGCACGTTCTCCTCGAACAGCTCCAGCACCCCCTCGGTCAGCCACTTCTCCCCGAACCACACCCTCGGGCGCACACCCTGCTCGGCGAGCTCCTCGGTGCGGGTGTCGGTGGCCTGCTCGAACAGGGCGATCCGTGTCTCGTGGTGCAGCCGCTTGCCCAGGAAGAACGGCGAGTTGGCCGCCATGGCGACCAGCGGACCCGACACGACCTGGGCGGCGTTCCAGTACCGGGCGAAGTCGTCGGGGTCGACCTGGAGGTGCAGCTGCATCGAGGTGCAGGCGGCCTCGAAGAGGATGGAGTTGGTGACCGTCGACAACGTCTCGTCACCCTCGATGTGGATGATCAGGTCCTCACCGCGCGCGTTGAGGATGGCGTCGTTGAGGGCCTTGTACCGCGGGTTGGTCGACAGGTTCTGCTCGGTCACGTCGAAGTCGGTCAGCGTGGGGAGGATCCCGATCATGACGACGTGGGCGTCGAAGTCCGCGGCCTTGGCCGATGCGCGGACGAGGGACTGGCGCAGCTCGTCCTCGACCTGCACGAAGCAGTCGCCCTGGACCGGCCGGGGCGGCGTGGCGAACTCCATGTTGAACTGGGCCAGCTCGGTCTGGAAGTCCGGCGAGGCAAGCGCGGCGAGGACCTCGGCGTTGACGGGAAGGACCTGCGCGCGTTCGTCGGTCAGGTAGACCTCGAGCTCCACCCCAAGCGTGCGACGGCCGGTGGAGAACCGTCCCGAGTCGATCAGTCCCTCCAGCACGCGCAGGCACTTCTTGACCTTCTCGCGGTACCGACGTCGGTCCTCGCGCGTGAACTGGATGGTGTCGATGTCGCGGCCCATGCATCGGCCCCTTGCTGCGGTCGTCGTGTGGCGGCCCGGTCGGCCCCACCGGCAGGGCCCGGAGGGGCCGTGCAGGTCCGAGGAGCCTACTCCAGCGGCCAGCCGGGTCCGACTGCCGCCGACAGCTCGCGGACCCCCTTTCACCGTCGGCTACAGTGCGACCGTGACCACCTCCAGGACGATCGTGCGGACGGGACGCGCCCCTGCCGAGCGGGTCTGGGACCTGCTGGCCCAGCCGTCCTGCTGGCCGGCATGGGCCCCGCACATGTGGCACGTCGAGCGCGCCGACGGGGGCGCGGCCGGCCCCGTCGAGGTCGGGCAGGCCCTGCGGATCGTGTCCCCGGTCCCACGGCTGGGGTTGTCGCTGACCATCACCGCCGTGGAGGACGGTCGGTCGTGGACCATGGAGGCCGAACTGCCGGTGCTGGGCCCGGTGACCTCCCGGCACGACCTGACCGTGGACGGCACGGACACCCGCGTTGCCGTGACCCTCGAGTGGGCCGCCCACCCGGCGCTGGCCGTGCCCGTGCTGAGGGCCTACACCCCCCTCGCGACCCTGTCCCTCGACCGGCTGCTGGGCCTCGCCGCGCGCGAGGCGGACGGGGCGGACATGGCCGACCGTCGTATGTGTCGAGGAACGCACCACGACCACGCGACCCACTAAAGTCGGCCCCGGTCGGGCCGACAATGACGGTGTGAAGCCGAACGACGGGATGGGACGTGACGTGGGGGTGGCGCTTGTCGCCGTCGCCTTCGCGATCCTGCACTCGCTCCAGCGCGATCCCGCCATGTTGTACGGGCTTCGCGCCATCGGCACCGTCGTCCTGCTGGGCATCTTCGTGCATCGGGCGTGGCAGCTTCCCGGTCGCCACATCTGGGTCGGGTTGTTTCTGACGATGGCCACCCTCCCCCTCGGCGACCTGGCCGTCGCCACCACCGGTCGGGCCGACGCCTCGACCCCCTTCTACGTCGTCACCTACACGCTGGGCACCATCACCGGGATACGCCTCCTGCGCATGCGTGCCCGCCACGAGGGCCGCAGCGACAGCCTCGTCGACACGTTGTTCGTCAGCCTCGCCGTCGGTGTGGTCCTGTGGACCGTGATGATCGGCCCCGAGAACGGCGAGGTGGACACCGGGACGGCCACGATCGTGGTCCTGGCCACGCTCATCATGAGCATCATCGTCGGCCTGACCACGAGCCCGGGAAAGAAGCCATGGGCCCTGACCGTGCTGTGCCTCGGCGTGACGCTGGCCCTGGTGGCCGCCATGTTCCGCGGCGACCTCGTCCCGGACGCCTGGATCAGCGTCGTGGCCTTCATGGCCCGTGTGCTCGTGCTGGTCAGCCCGCTGGCCCATGACGCCGCGGACCTGATCCGGCCGAGCACCCCACAGCGAACCCACCGACCCCGCCTGGCGATGATCGGTATCGGCCTCCTGCTGCTGAGCGGCCTCAACAGCGTCCACGGGATCCACCACGGGTGGCTGGCCAACGCCGGCAGCGTCATCGGACTGCCCCTGCTCGCGGTGCTGCTCCTGTGGCGCGTGTCGCAGGTCATCAGGGAGAACGACGAGATCACCATGGCGCTGCACGAGGCCGCGCACACCGACGCCCTGACCCTGCTCGAGAACCGCAGGGCCATCCAGCGCTCGGTCAGTCGAGCCGTGGCCGACGGCCAGCACGTGACGCTGCTCTTCGTCGACCTCAACGGCTTCAAGGCCATCAACGACAAGCACGGCCACGACGTCGGCGACGAGGTCCTGGTGCACGTCAGCGCCCGCCTGCGCACCGCCGTGCGCGCCGACGACATCGTGGGTCGCCTCGGCGGCGACGAGTTCCTTGTCGTGCTGCCGGGCGAGGTGTCGCAGACGACGGTCGCCGAGGTCATCGACCGGATGGAGCATGCCCTGTCCAAGCCCCTCGTCATCGACGGGCAGACGTTGTGGGTCGGCGCCAGCATCGGGTTGGCCAGCCGAACCGACCAGGAGTCCGCCGACGCCCTCCTGGCCCGCGCCGACGCGGCGATGTACAAGGCCAAGCGGTCCGCCCACATCGCCCGCGACCCCGCACGACGCCCACAGCCGGTCTACGTCACGTCGTGGTCGGCGGACATGGGGCTGCGCCAGCGGCAGATCCCGCTGGACGCACACGACCTGACCCCCACCGGGGCGTAGTCAGCCCGCCGTCGGCGGGACGGAGATCGGCGCCGAGTCGCCAGCGCTGGCCGCGAGGACGGTGGCCAGCAGGTCACGCAGGTCGGCCTGCTGGTCGACCGACAGACCGGCGAGGATCGGGTGTCCCGCAACCATGCGTTCGGCCATCTGCTGCCTGACCCGGTCGCCCTCCGCGGTGGTGACCAGCATCCGGCGCCGCCGGTCGGTCGGGTCCTGACGCCGTTCGACCAGGCCCCGTTCCTCCAGCCGGTCCACGATCCCGGTCACGTTGGACCGATCGCACTGCAGCCGGGTCGCCACGTCACCCATCGGGCAGGGTTCGGTGAGGTGGTGCAGCGCCCTGGCCTGCATGGGGGTCAGGTCGACGGCGTCGGCGACCGCGGTCAGGTGCGCCCGCATGCGACCCGTCAGCTCGAAGAGCATCCGCGAGACCTGCTTGCCGAGCGGTTCGTAGGCGGCAGTCGAGCACCTGTCGGCCTGGTCGTCCATCGTGGGAGGGATGATAGTGGCGAACATCAATGGTTGCCAACCTCAAGGATAGTGGCAGCATGGCGCCATTGATCGCCGCCGACAAGGAGCGTCGCCCGTGCCAGAACCCATCATCCGCGTCGAGGGCATCACCAAGTCCTTCGGCGACGTGCACGCCCTCAGGGGCGTCGACCTCGAGGTCGCCGAGGGCACCGTCCTCGGCCTGCTCGGCCCCAACGGCGCCGGCAAGACCACCCTCGTCCGCGTCCTGACGACCCTCCTGCAGCCCACCAGCGGCCGGGCCACGGTCGCTGGCCTGGACGTGGTCACGCAGGCGCAGGCCCTTCGCAGCCAGATCGGTCTGGCCGGCCAGTACGCGGCGGTCGACGGTGACCTGACCGGGCGCGAGAACCTCGTCATGGTCGGTCGGCTCTACCGGCTGGGCAGGGCCGAAGCGGTTCGCCGGGCCGAGGAGGTCCTGGAGCGGATCAGCCTGACCGAGGCGTCCACCCGACCCGTCAAGACCTACTCCGGTGGCATGCGACGGCGCCTGGACCTGGCCGCCAGCCTCGTCGGGCGTCCGCGGGTGTTGTTCCTGGACGAACCGACCACCGGCCTGGACCCACGGTCGCGCATCGAGCTGTGGCAGCTCATCACCGAGCTGGTCAGCGACGGCACGTCCCTGCTGCTGACCACCCAGTACCTGGAGGAGGCCGATCAGCTGGCCGACCGCATCGCCGTGATCGACCACGGCTCGCTGATCGCGGAGGGCACCGCCGACGAGCTGAAGGCCCGCCTCGGTGGGGACGTGATCGAGCTGCGGGTCGCCGACCCGAGCCGGACCACCGACGCCGCCACGGCCCTGGCCCCGATCGCTGCGGAGGCCCCCCGGACCAACGCCGACGCCGGCGAGGTCGTGGTCCCGGTCGCCGACGGTGCCAGCAAGCTCATCGAGGCCGTGCGCGCACTCGACGGCGCGTCGATCGAGCTGCTCGACATCCAGCTGCGCCGGCCGACCCTCGACGAGGTGTTCCTGACCCTCACCGCCGACGCCCCGTCCGACGGCGCGACGGCTGCTGGCAGCCCCGCGACGTCGGCAACCACTCCCGACCGCACCATGCAGGAGGTCCAGAAGTGACCGCGCTCGTCCAGACGCCGACCGCCACAGGCGGCCTCGGCCACACGCTGACCGACATCGGCATCATGACCCAGCGGAACCTGCTGAAGCTGGTCCGCTCCCCGCAGCTGGTCGTGTTCTCCACGATCCAGCCGATCATGTTCGTGCTGCTGTTCAACTTCGTCTTCGGCGGTGCGCTGGAGATCCCCGGCGTCGACAACTACATCAACTTCCTGCTGCCCGGCATCTTCGCCCAGACCGCCCTGTTCGGGTCCACCAACACGGGGATCGTCCTGCACGAGGACCTCAGCCAGGGCATGGTCGACCGGTTCCGTTCCCTGCCGATGGCCCGCTCGGCCGTGCTGGCCGGCCGCACCATCGCCGACTCGACACGCGGCTTGTTCACCGTCACGCTGATGGTGGCCGTCGGCTACGTCATCGGCTTCCGGTTCCAGAACGGCGTGCTCAACGCGCTGCTCGCCATCGCGCTGGTGGTCCTGTTCGGCCACGCGTTCTCGTGGATCAGCGCCAACATCGGCCTTCGTGCGTCCACCGCCGAGACCGCGCAGACCGCCGGGTTCATCTGGGTCTTCCCGCTGGTGTTCGCCTCGAGCGCCTTCGTACCGACCGCGTCCATGCCGGGCTGGCTGCAGGCCTTCGCCAACAACCAGCCGGTCACCATGCTCGTCAACGCCGTCCGCGGGCTGGCGCTGCCCCCATGGACCCGGCGATCGCCGCGCAGATCGGCATCGCCGACACCACCCGTTCGGTCATCGGCTCGCTGCTGTGGATCGGCGCGTTGCTCGCGGTCTTCGTCCCGCTGGCCATCCGCGGGTACCGCCGGGCGTCGGCGTGAGCGGTCACCGCACCCCCGCGTCGTGACGGCTCAGCCGGCGAGGGGGCCGACCGCCGCCGGCGTGGCCTGCACGTAGGTGGCGGTCTCGTCGTCCCAGACCCAGCCCGCCATGTCCGCGGGTAGTCCCTCGGCGCGCAGCGGGGCGGTCTGCACCCGGTAGTGGGCCGAGCGCGGCATGCGGTCCAGCACCCGGATCGCGGTCGGCCACGACGAGCCGTCCACCACGGAGAGCGCACGGCGGATGCTGGCGTCGGTCAGCTCGCGACCGGGCCGCACCGTGACGGCGGCCAAGGTGACGGCGACGTCGCTGCCCTCCGGCCGCACCCCGTACACGGCGCACAGGTCGACGGCGTCGTCGGACTCCAGCGCCGCCTGGACCGGACGGGGGTACACCACGCCGTCGGCCGTCCGGATGAGCGATGCGGCGTTGCCGAGCAACCACAGGTCGCCGTCGGCGTCCTCGGTGAAGACATCTCCCGTCCACAGCCAGGCGTCACCGCGGGCGAACACGCCGCGGAGCAGTCGGCCCCGGACGTCGGTGCGACCGCGACCGACCCGGGCCAGGAGCACCCCGGGGTCGTTCGGTTCCGCTCGGCGGACGAACCCGTCGGGCGACGACTGCAGCTGGCCGGTGTCGGGGTCCCACGCCGCGACCGCCACCTCGGCCGTGCCCGGCAGCCGCCGGCCCATGGCCCCGACCTTGTCTCGGGTCAGGTTGGCCAGGACCGTCTCGCCCTCCGTGTGGGCGTAGAACTCCAGCACCCGTGCTGGGCGGAACCGGTCCAGCACCCGCTCCCACAACCCGCTGGGCATGCCGGACCCGAAGAACAGCCGGATCGGATGGTGTCGTTCGGCCGGGCTCGGGGGCGCCTCGAGCAGGTCCCCGAGCATTGTCCATGTGTAGGAGACCGCGGTGATGCCGTAGCGCCGCACCTCGTCCCAGAACCGGGTCGGGGTGAACTCCGGTGCCACCGCCAGCCGTGCGCCCGACACGACCGCACCGCCGATGGCGGTCAGCAGGGTCGCCGGGTGGTGGAGCGGCGAGACGGCGTAGACGGTGTCGCCGCTGCCGAGCGAGGCCGCGCTGGCGGTGCCGAACGCCGAGAGCGCCCAGCGACCGTTCGTGATGCGGTTGGCGCGGGTCCGCTCGCCGTGTGAGGTGAACAACACCACCGCGAGGTCGCGGGCACGACCCTGGTTGGGGGCGTACCAGCCGGGGAGCGTGACGTCGTCGGGGTCGATCAGCTCCATGTCGACCGCGCCATCGGGCACCGTCCGGTCGCGGTCCCCGCCGGTCCCGAGGACGAGCACCTGTCCCGGCCACACCGCCATGGCGTCGGCGGCGTGGTCGGGGTCGGCGATGACCCGGCTGACCTGGCCCAGGGCGACCTCACGGCCGATGTCCCCGTCGGGGCGCAGCATGACGGCGACGGCACCGACACGGCTGAGGGCGGTGACCAGCGCCACGGCCGTCGGGCGGGTGCCCATGAGCACGCCGACGTGCTCGCCCTGTCGCACGCCCAGGCTCAGCAGCCCGCGCGTGATCGCGTCGACCCGGCGCAGCGCCTCGGCGTAGGAGTACCCACGCCCGTCGAACAGGAAGAAGGTGTCGTCGGGGTGGCGCCGTGCCCGCTCCTCCAGCAGCAGCGCGAACGACACCCGCGTGTCGGCCTGGACCCGATCCAGCCGCGCCAGTCGCGGCAGCTGGTCGATGGCCTCCCCGAACACCCCGCGGAGCGCCCTGGTGGCGCTGATGGCCGACTCGGCAGCGACGTGCGCGGCGCTGACGGCGACGTCGGTGACGACCTCGACGGCCGATGCGGGGCTGTCGTCGTCGTGGTCCTCGGTCAGCTCGGCGATCTGCTCGGGCCGTTCGGCGGTGCCCTCCTGCCAGTGGACCCAGTCGGCCACGACGGGCCAGCTGTGCTGCCGCGCGCCGTTGCCGACGACGAGCCCCATGTGACCGGCGTGCAGCGTCAGCTCCCACACGTCGGCCATGGGTGCGGCCCTGCGGACCGCGCGGACGGCGGGCGCGGCGGCGATCTCGTCGACGCTGCCGACGACGGCCAGCATGGGCACGGCGATGTCGGCCAGGGTGACCATGCGGTCGCCGATCACGAACCCGCCGGAGAGCAGGCGGTTGTGGGCCAGGAACTGGGTGGCGAACTCCGCGACGGCCGGCCCGGGCCAGGCCACCCAGCCGTCCTGCTCGAGGAACCGGCGGCTGCCCTCGCGTTCCAGCAGGGCCTCGCGGTTGTGCAGCTGCTTCAGGAAGTCGACGCGGGCACGGACGGTCTTCAGCGGGTCGAGCATCTGGAACACGCGGCGCGACAACCCAGCGGGGACCGAGGTCCGGGCGAGGACGGTGTTGGCGACCGCCGTGGCGGCTTCGGCCAGCTGGGCCACGGGAAGGCCCGCCGGGGACAGCAGGTGCACGTCGACCGGGGAGCCGAAGGTGATCAGGCTGGCGATGCCCTCGCCCCGCCGGTAGGCGGTCGTCTGGTAGCAGAACATGCCACCCTGGGAGTACCCGCCGAGGTGGATGTCGCGGTCGGTGGCGCGGCGGACGCGGTCGATGGCGTCGGAGACGGCGAGGACGTGGTCGGCGAGGGTGCGCTGGAGACCGCCTTCCTCGTGCTCCGGCGCGCCGAAGTCCACGACCCACGGGTCGACGCCCAGCTCGTGCAACGCCCGTACGCCGGAGACGTGGGGGGCGACGTCGTAGACCTCCGTGGACAGCATGAGCGGCGGCACGAGGAGGAGGGGCGGCCGGCCCTCCCCTCCCGACTCCGGGAAGTAGCGCCGCAGCCGGTAGACAGGGGTCCGTCCCACGACGTCGTAGGGGCTGGAGGCCTCCCCCGTGTCCAGGCCGCCGAAGCGGGCGACCTCGAGCGCGTTCTGGGTCGCCATGCCCAGCCGCAGCGCGGACTTGGCCAGTCGGGTCGGCATCAGGGCAGCCATGGTGGTTGACGGTAGTCGACGTCGTGGGCGACGGGCGAGCCGGACACGGTCGTCCGGACCTGATCGCCGCCGCCAGGTCAACGAGGAGTTTCGTCGCTGACGTCGAAGGCCGGTCCGTGGCCGGGGACGATCCGCACCGCCCGCTCCAGCACGCGCCCGCGGTGGTGGTGGAGGGCGTCCAGGTCGGTGCCCCGGGGGTCGGACTCCGAGGTGGCGGTCCACCACAGGTGGGTCAGGGCCACGGTGCCCGCGTCGGTCTCGACCAGGGTGGTGATGTCCTCGCGGGTGTGGCCGGGTGTCTCCAGCAGGGTGACCGACGGGCTCAGCGCCAGGCCCTCGGCCGGTCGTGAATCCCAGATGTCGCCGTCGTAGGTCGCCCAGTAGTCGTGCAGGACGGCGATCGGGAAGAGCCCCATCCAGCGGGTGTGGTCGGGATGGTGGTGGGAGATCACCAGGTCGGTGACCTCCTCGGGGTGGATGTCGGCCGCCTGCAGCGGGTCCAGGATCGAGGACGGCCCGGGCACCATGCCGGGGTCGTGCACGATCACCCGGTCGCCGTCGCGGATCAGCGACACGGTGCCGGCGACACGCGCGCCCACGTAGCCCTCGAACAGGATGGTCAGCTCAGCGGTCATGGAGGCAGTTGACCGGCTGGCCGTCCGGAGGGCAAGGGGTGATCGGTGTCGGCGCCTCCCCCGGGGCCCGTGGCAGGCGTGTCACAGTTGGCGGCAATGTCCACCGACGTCGCCGCACCTGCCGATGCGGACCAGGCTGCCCTGCGCTCGACCCTGCCGCCGACGCGGCCCAGCGGGGTTCCGCTGCGGGTCGTGGACCTCTTCGCCGGGATCGGTGGCCTGTCGCTCGGCTTGTCGCAGGCGGCCGCGGCCGTCGGTCGTCCCGTGGACGTCGCGCTGGCCGTCGACCGGGACCCGGCGGCGCTCGGGGTGTTCTCCCGCATCTTCCCCTCCGCCGAGGTCACGACCGAGGACGTCACCGCGCTCGTCGACGGGACGCTGGGCGCCGTCGCGACGCCGGCCGAACGTGCGCTGCGCCGCCGGGTCGGCGACGTCGACGTGCTGGTCGGCGGACCGCCGTGCCAGGGCCACTCGGCGCTGAACAACGCCACACGCCATCGCGACGACCGCAACGAGCTGTACCTGCGGATGGCCCGGGCGGCGGAGGTGCTGGCGCCCGACACCATGGTCGTGGAGAACGTGCCGGGCGCCCGCGCGGACCGGTCGGGCGTCGTCGACCGCACCGTGGCGCATCTGCGGGGCCTGGGCTACGGCGTGTCGGTGGAGGTCGTGGACCTGTCGGACCTGGGTGTCGCCCAGCGTCGGCGTCGGCTGGTCCTGCTGGCGACCCGGCGGGTGCCGGTGTCGTTGGTGGACGTGGTCCATCGGCACCAGCGCCCAACCCGCGGAGTGGCCTGGGCGATCGGTGACCTGGCCGACGTGGAGTCCGACCGCCTGGTCGACCAGCGGGCCCGGTCAGCCGCGGCCACGCGCGAACGCATCGCCTACCTGTTCGACCACGACGTGTACGAGCTGCCCAACGAGCTGCGGCCGGCGTGCCACCGGGGCGACCACTCCTACGTGTCGATCTACGGCCGCATGCGGCCCGACCAGCCGGCCCAGACGATCACGCGGGGCTTCTACTCCATGTGCATGGGGCGCTACGTGCATCCCACCAGGCCGCGGACGATCACCGCACACGAAGCCGCCCGGCTGCAGCACTTCCCCGACCACGTCGACTTCTCCTCCATCCGCAAGCGCGGTCAGCTGGCGCTGGCGATCGGCAACGCGGTCCCGCCCCGGCTGACCGAGGCGATCGGCGCCGAGGTGCTGGCATCTCGTCGGGACGCCTCGTGAGGGGCATCGCGTGGGGGCATCGCGTGGGGGCATCGCACGAGGCGCACGGCACGAGGGGCACCGGGTGAGGGTCGCCGGGCTGTTCGCGGGGATCGGCGGGATCGAGCTCGGGCTGGCCGCCGCCGGCCACCGTGCGGTGCTGCTGGCCGAGCTGTTGCCCGAGGCCCGGGCCGTGCTGGGTGCTCGCATGGACGCCGCGGTGGTCCCCGACGTCCGCGAGGTCACCGACCTGCCGGCCGAGGTCGACCTGCTGACGGCCGGGTTCCCCTGTCAGGACCTGAGCTCCGTCGGCCGCAAGGGGGGGATCAGCGGCACCAAGTCCAAGCTGGTCGGTGAGGTGTTCCGGCTGCTCGAGCGCCGCCCCGTCGACTGGGTGGTCATGGAGAACGTCCCGTTCCTGCTGCACCTGGACAAGGGCAAGGCGATGCGGCTGGTCGTCGGGGCGCTGGAGGAGCTCGGCTACGCCTGGGCCTACCGGGTCGTCGACACCCAGGCGTTCGGGCTGCCCCAACGACGTCGACGGGTGGTGGTCGTGGCCAGCCGGGTCGGTGACCCCCGCGGGGTGCTGCTGGCCGACGAGGGCCCGGCGCCGTCGGTCCCGACCGACCGGCCCGCCCACGGGTTCTACTGGACCGAGGGGACGCGGGCGCTCGGCTGGGCGATCGATGCCGTGCCGCCGATCAAGGGGGGGTCGTCGGTCGGCGTGGCCTCTCCCCCGGCGATCCTCGCCCCGGACGGCACCGTGGGAACCCCCGACCTGCGCGACGCCGAGCGGCTGCAGGGCTTCCCGTCGTCGTGGACCGCCCCTGCGGCCGACGTCGTCAAGGACCGGTATCGCTGGCGGCTGGTCGGCAACGCGGTGTCGGTGCCGGTGTCGACGTGGGTGGGCCGGCGGTTGTCCGAGCCGGGCGAGTACCTGTTCGCCGACACCGAGGAGCCGCTCGGCGGGCGGTGGCCGAAGGCGGCCCACGGGGCGCCCGGGCGTCGTGCCGTGGCCGTGCCCGCCGGTCCGTGTCCCGTGGCCGTCGACCGGCCGCCCCTGATGGACTTCCTCGACCATCCGCTGGTGCCGTTGTCCCGGCGCGCCACCGAGGGGTTCCTGCGTCGGTACCGGTCCGGCACGCTGCGCCGCAAGCCCGTGCTGGAGGATGCGCTGGACGCCCACCTGCGTGTCCTGGCCGATTCCGACGCCGACCCCGGCCGGTCCGCGACCTGATCGGCGTGGTCGGTCCGGTCCCGCGTGACGAGGGCACCCGCCGTCGGCTGGCGGCCCAGCGCTCGACCGACACCAAGCCCGAGATGGCCCTGCGGCGGCTGCTGCACGGCCGGGGGATGCGGTACCGGGTGCATCATCCCGTGCCCGGGACCCGGCGGAGGATGGACCTGGCGTTCCTCGGCCCGAAGGTCGCGGTGTTCGTCGACGGCTGCTTCTGGCACGCCTGCCCCGAGCACGGCACCGCCCCGGCCAACAACGCTGGCTGGTGGGCGGACAAGCTGGCCGCCAACGTCGCTCGCGACGCCGACACCGACCGTCGCCTGGCCGAGGCCGGCTGGGCCGTCGTGCGGATCTGGGAGCACGAGGACCCCGTCGAGGCGGCCGACCGCGTCCAGGCCACCGTCCGCGCCCGCACCCCTTGAGGTGTGTCGCCGAACCGGCCACAGGACGGCGCTGGCCGACACACCCCGGGTCGCACGTCCCACCTCCCCTGCCGGTGTGTCGCCGAACCGGCCACAGGACGGCGCTGGCCGACACACGTCGGGTGTGGGGGGTGCGGGGCTGCCGGGTACCGTCGAGACATGGCCAACCGACTCGCCGGGTCCTCCTCCCCGTACCTCCGCCAGCACGCCGACAACCCCGTCGACTGGCACGAATGGGGTGACGAGGCGTTCGAGGAGGCGCGTCGGCGGGACGTGCCGATCTTCCTCTCCGTCGGCTACTCCTCCTGCCACTGGTGCCATGTCATGGCCCACGAGTCCTTCGAGGACGACGCGACCGCCGCCGCGATGAACGCCGACTTCGTCAACATCAAGGTCGACCGCGAGCAGCGGCCCGACGTCGACGCCGTCTACATGTCCGCGGTCCAGGCGATGACCCGCCACGGCGGCTGGCCGATGAGCGTGTTCCTGGCCGCCGACGGCACGCCGTTCTACGGCGGGACCTACTGGCCGGCCGACGCCCGCCCCGGCATGCCGTCGTTCCGCCAGGTCCTGGCCGCCGTGGCCGGCTCGTGGGCCAACGAGCGGGACAAGGTGCTGGAGCAGGGCTCCCTCGTCGTGCAGCACCTGACCCAGCAGCAGGCCCTGCCGGACGGGGGCGAGGTCGACGCGAGCGTCCTCGACACCGCCGCCGAGCGCATCGTGGCCCGCTGGGACCGCACCAACGGCGGGTTCGACACCGCGCCGAAGTTCCCCCAGGCGATGACGGTCGACTTCCTGCTGGCCCATCACGCCCGCACCGGCGACCCCGATTCGCTCTCCGCCGCCGTCCACTCGCTCGAGCGCATGTCCCGTGGGGGCATCCACGACCACGTCGGCGGCGGGTTCGCGCGGTACTCCACCGACGAGATGTGGCTGGTCCCCCACTTCGAGAAGATGCTGTACGACAACGCCCTGCTGCTGCGTGCCTACGTGCACGGATGGCAGGTCACCGGCCAGCCCCGCTTCCGTCGCATGGTGACCGACATCGCCGAGTACCTGCTGGCCGACCTGCAGCAGCCCGAGGGCGGGTTCTCCTCCGCCACCGACGCCGACTCCGAGGGCGTGGAGGGCAAGTACTTCGTGTGGACCGCCGAGGAGTTCGACGAGGCCATCGTCGCCGTCGGCGAGGACGTGGCGAAGTGGCGCGAGCGGTTCGGCGTGGTCGACGAGGGCAACTGGCACGACCCGCACGGGCACGCGCCGCCGCGCGCCAACGTCCTGCACGAGGTCGTGCCGTTTCAGGAGGACGACCCGGGCTTCGCACGTCGCTGGGCCGCCGTCCGCCAGTCCCTCGCCGAGCGCCGGTCCCTCCGCGTGCCGCCGGGCCTGGACGACAAGGTGCTGGTCAGCTGGAACGCCCTGGCCATCGCGGCCCTGGCCGAGGCCGGCGCGGTGATGGAGGAACCCCGCTGGGTGGAGGCGGCCCGCCGTGCCGTCGACTTCGTCGAGCAGTCGATGGTGGTCGACGGGGTGCTGCACCACACGTGGTCCCCGGGCCACGAGGCCAGCGTCCCTGCCCTGCTGGAGGACCTGGCGCTGCTCGCCCGAGCCCTGCTGGTGCTGTACGAGGCCGATCCGGACCCCCACCTGGTCGACTGGGCCCGCCGGCTGGCCGCCACGGTGGAGGAGGACTTCGCCGACGGCGAGGGGGCCTACTACGCCACGGCTGCCACCCCGGCCGCGGATGGCCCCCAGCTGGTCGTCCGTCCCCTCGACCTGTGGGACAACGCGCAGCCCGCCGGCTCCAGCGTGATGGTGGAGGTCAACGCCCGCCTCGCCGCCCTCGACGGCGACCTGGACGCCCGGGACCGGGCCGTGGCCACGGTCTCCCGCTTCGGCGGGCAGCTCCCCCTCGCCCCGCTCGGTTACGGCGAGCTGGCCACGGCGGCCGAACGCCTGCTGTCCGGCCCGCTGGAGGTGGCGATCGTCGGCACGGTCGGTGCCCCGGACACCGAGGCGCTGCTGTCGGTCGTGCGCGACACGTGGCGGCCGGGTGTGGTCGTCGCGGTCGGCACGGGAACCGACGACGGCGGTGTGCCGCTGCTGCGCGACCGCCCCACCGTCGACGGGGCCGCCACCGCCTACGTCTGCCGCGGGTTCGTCTGCGAGCGGCCGACAACCGACCCCGACGAGCTGGCCCGCCAGCTCAGCGCCGCCGTCGCGGCGGGACGCTCCGCCTGACCGAGGTGACCCGACGACGTCGGGTCATCCCGAGCCGCTGGTCGCGCCCACCGCCTGGTCATGGCCGTGGCATCCCTCGATCCGCGCCTCGCCATCATCGGCAGTCCGGCCGGGCCGCAGCCCGTACTCGTCGCCGACGAACGCCACGAACGCATCCACGCAAGCCGGGTCGAACTGGCTCCCGCTGTTGGCGACGATGTAGTCCAGCGCGCGCTGATGGCTCCAGGCCTTGCGGTAGGCGCGGTCGGTGACCAAGGCGTCCCACACGTCGGCCACGGACACGATGCGGGCGATGAGGGCGATGTCGGTGCCTGCGATCCCGTCGGGGTACCCCTCGCCGTCGAAGCGTTCGTGGTGGTGGCGGACGGCCGCGAGGCCGTGGCGCAGGGACTCGATCCGGCCGACGATCTGTGCACCCACGACGGGGTGCTCCTCGATCCATGCGCGTTCGTCGGCGTCGAGGGGGCCCGCCTTGTTGAGGATCGCGTCCGGGATGCCGATCTTGCCCACGTCGTGGAGGTAGGCGCCCTGGGCGAGTGCGCGGAGCCGCCCGGAGGACAGGCGCATCCGCGTCCCGATGCGGACCGCGAGCTCGGCGACGCGGACGGAGTGCCCGTGCGTGTAGCTGTCCCGGGCCTCCACCGCGGCGACAAGGGCCAGCAGCGCCTCCGGGTAGGAGCTGGCCAAGTGCTTCAGCGGATCGACGTCGAACGCGCTTCGCAGCGCATCGTCCACGACGAGGGCACGCCGGGTGTCGATCACGACCGCTGCCGTCGCCGCCCCGAAGCCAGCCAGCAGGTAGGCGTGGTAGTCCCACCAGGAGAGGTGCCACTGCACCCCCAGCTGGTAGCTGACGAGCGCCATCACGGTGACCCAGCAGGCGATCGTGAGCAGCTGCTGGACCGTGTCGGCACCCAACCGGTACCACCACCAGTGCTGGGCACCGACGCCGAGCAGGACCACCCCCGTGAGGACGGCAACGACCTGGAACGTCGCGACCTCGCCCGGTAGCCGGGCGCCCCCGCCCAGGACCGTCTCCTCGACGGTGGTCACGACGACGAGCGCCGCGGTCAGGCCCGATGGTGCGAGCAAGCTGGCAACGGGGTGACGGGCGGCCCACCGAACCGGTCGCCAGTGCGGTCTCGTCGCCAGGAGCTGACCGATCGCGAAGACCGGCAGCGCGAGCATGGGATAGCGCCCGACCCAGACGTTGGGGCCGACGAGTCCCCCGGTCCCCGGCGTTGCCAGGCCGTGGCCCAGCAGGAGCAACGCGACGACGGTGGAGGTACTGGCGAGGACGACGAGGGGACCCTGACGGGTTCGAACGGCCGGGCGTGCCGCGAGGGCGGCCACGACGATCACGCACACCGCCACGATCGACATGACGACCAGGTGGACGTCCGTCGATCGGTATGCGATGTCCAGCGCAGGGAAGCGCCGCAGGAGCGCGAAGATGCCGAGCGGCACCGCCAGCACACCGATCATGGCCACGAGGGGTCCGGTCCTGCGCTCTCGTCGTGTCACGCACGATCGATCGGCCCGGCGAGTTCGGACCTGAGCCGCCTTCCCGAGGCCCCTGCGCGGGCTACCCGCCCTGCACGGGCTACCCGCCCTGCACGGGCTACCCGCCCTGCACGGGCTACCCGCCCTGCACGTACGCCCGGCCGATGACGAAGGCCATGGCGGCGCTGAGGGTTCCCAGGACCGACAGCACGGCGGTGGCGCGGGTCCGGACCGCCGGGTCGCGCCAGGAGACCCAGCCCGCCGCGACGAAGAGGCCCAGCGGGATCAGCCCCCCGACGTAGTGGATGTAGAGCTGCAACACGCCGAGGCCCTGGTCCAGCAGCTTGATCCCGATGAGCGCCTGCACCATCAGCAGGACCTGGGTGAGGATCAGGCTCACCCGCGCGCCGCCCTCGATCGGGCGGTTGGCCAGCGCGAGGCGGCCGACCCATGCGGTCGTCACGAGCATGGCCAGCACGACGAGGCCACCGGTCGCCTCGTGCACACGGGGCGAGACGAAGATGTTGTCGATCACCCCCTCCTGCTCGACGGCGACGGCAAGGACGGCGGCGGGAGTCAACATCCCGGCGGAGTATGACGCAGCCCCCCGTCGCCGGAGCCCGATGTCCCTGTCCGGGTGTCCACAGCGACGCCGGTGCCGGGGCGGAGGCTGTCACGGGGGATGGTTACCCTGCGGGGGAGGATCGTCCGACCTGGAGCACGAGTGCCGAGCCAACCGCCAGTCCCCGAAGACCTGCTTGCCCGCCTGAACCCCGAGCAGGCGCGGGCTGCCGCGGCGGTGACCGGACCGGTGCGGATCCTCGCCGGGGCGGGAACGGGCAAGACGCGCACGATCACCCATCGCATCGCCGCGCAGCTGCTGTCCGGCGCGTTCGTCCCCTCCCAGGTCCTGGCCGTCACGTTCACCGAGCGGGCGGCGGCGGAGATGCGCGACCGCATCGCGACGCTGTGCGGCGAGCTCGGCATGGACGGCGTGTCGGTGCGTGCGGTGACGTTCCATGCGGCGGCCTGGGCGCAGGTCCGCCACTTCTGGCCCCACCTGTCCGACGAACCCCTGCCGGAGGTGCTCGGGTCGAAGATCCCGTTGCTGATCGGCACGGCACGCCGGCTGAACGTGGACGCGGGCGACCTCGCGAGCGAGGTCGAGTGGGCCGCCAACGCCGGCCTGGACGCCGATGCCGTGGCCGCCAGCGGCCGGGACGAGCTGCTCGACGCCACGACCCTCGCCGAGGTCGTGCGCGGCTACCGGGACGAGAAGGCCCGCCGGGGCGCCATCGACTACGAGGACATGCTGCGCCTCTCGCGCGAGCTGATGGACCTCGACGAACCGGCTGCCTCGATACGCGACCGCTACCGCGCCTTCACCGTCGACGAGTTCCAGGACACCAACGCCCTCCAGTGGAACCTCCTCCGCGCATGGGCGGGCGACCGCACCGACGTCTGCGTCGTCGGCGACCCTGCCCAGACGATCTTCTCCTTCACCGGCGCGGACTCGCGGTACCTGCAGGACTTCCCCAAGGCCTATCCGGGCACCATCAGCGTCCAGCTGAACCGGTCCTACCGTTCGACCGCGCAGGTCCTGACGCTGGCCAACCGCGTCCTCGGACGCCGTGCGGCGGATCTGGTCCCCACCATCGACTCCGAGGGCGCACCGGAGGCCCTGCTGCTGGAACGCCCTGACGACGACGCCGAGCAGGCCGTCGTCGTCAAGGCCATCCAGACCCTGCAGAAGGCCGGCGTGCCGCTGTCGGAGATGGCCATCTGCTACCGGATCAACGCGCAGGCTGCCGCCTGGGAGGAGGCGCTGCGCGAGGCGGGCATCCGCGCCTCGGTGCGGGGTGAGGGGTCGTTCTACAGCCGAGCGGAGGTCACCCAGGCCATCGGGGCGCTCGTCCGTGCGGCCACGGCGACGCCGCCGCCGTCGGGGACCGTCGCGCCGCCCGTGGTCGACGCCCCCGTCGCCAACCCCAACGTGGTCGCCGAGGTGGAGGAGGTCCTGCGCGACGCCCTGTCGTGGCGGGCCAACCGTCCCCCGCAGGGTCGCCGGGCTCGCGAGCGCTGGGAGGCCATCGAGGCCATCCGGGACGAGGCCGCCGGCCTGGCCGACGACGGCATGGACCTTCCCGGCATCGCCGAGGAGCTGCAGGCCCGTGCCGCCTCGGGAAGCGACCGCACCGCCGAGGCCGTCACCCTGATGAGCATGCACCGGGCCAAGGGCACGGAGTACGACGCGGTGTTCCTCGTGGGGTTGGAGGAGGGGTTGATGCCGATCAGCCATGCCAGGACCGACGAGGAGGTCGACGAGGAACGACGCCTCCTCTACGTCGGGGTCACCCGGGCCCGGCGATGGTTGTGGCTGACATGGGCCCAGAAGCGGCCGAACCGGAAGGGCAAGCCGGTGTCGCGGCGCCCCAGCCGGTTCCTCTACGGGCTCGGGCCCGGCGCCCCCAAGCCGGGGGCCAGGAAGGCGTCGTCGGGGCCCAAGCAGTCGGCGCTGGCGGAGCTTCCCGGCGACGTCGACGAGGTTCTGGTCGAGCGGCTGCGGGACTGGCGGCGCGAACGGTCACGCGACGACGGCGTGCCGGCGTTCGTGGTCTTCAACGACGCGACGCTGCTGGACCTCGCCCAGCGCCGGCCGAGCAGCCGGACGGCCCTGCTGGGCGTCAAGGGGTTCGGCCCGGCCAAGGCCGACCGGTACGGCAGCGACGTGCTGGCCATGATCGCGGGACGCTCGACGTGATCGGGCCGTGCGGATGACGGTCCGGGTCCACGTCGACGTGGTGGTGCTGAGCCTCTCCCCCGCCAGCGACGAGGGGTCGGGCGACGCGCGCGTCGTGCAGACACTCCTTCGCGACGTCGACCCCCCACGGCTGCCCGGCGACGTGCTCGGCGAGGCCGAGGACCTCGACGAGGCCGCCCGCCGCGTGATGGGCGAGGTCGGGCTGCACGAGCCCCGTCACGTCGAGCAGGTCGCGTCCTTCGGCGCGCCCGACCGCATGCCCGGCCGACGGACGGTCTCCGTCACCCACCTGGCGCTGGTCCCGCGCCCGTTCGTCCCGAGCGACGGATGGTGCTGGCGGCCGGCCACGGACCGGGCGACGCCCCTGGCGTGGGACCACGACCGGATCCTCGACGCGGCGCTCGACCGGGTCCGCAGCAAGCTGTCGTACTCCAACATCGCCTACGGCCTGCTGCCGGAGGAGTTCACCATGTCGGAGCTGCAGGAGGTCTACGAGGCAGTGCTCGGCATGACCCTCGACAAGCGGAACTTCCGCAAGAAGGTTCGTGGCCTCGGGCTGCTGGAGGAGACCGGGGGCATGCGCCGTGGCTCCCACCGCCCTGCGGCCCTGCACCGCTTCGCCTCCCCCGAGCTGGTCCTGCTCGACGAGGGTCCGCTGGTCTGACCGTGAGCGGTGCTCAGCCCCGGTCCGGCGGCTCGGCGGGGCGGGCGAAGCGCAGGCCCCCACCACCGGGCAGGTCGACCAGGTCACCGGCGCGGACGTAGGCGTGCAGGTCGGCCATGGCGGTCCGCAGGTCCACGCCGACGCGGGTCGCGTAGTCGCGGACGGTCAGCTCGCCGCGGGGCGGCAGCTCCTCCACCGTGACCCGGCCGCGTTCCGGCGGGGCCGGACGGGGTTCGGGGTCAACGGCGTCGGCCGCGGTCTCCAGCGCCAGCGCGACCGCGGCGGTGTGGCGTTCCAGCCACCGGGTCAGGTCACCCTGCCGTCGCATCGTGGCCGCGACCTCGGCGTAGTAGGCGCCGGCGTCGTCGGCCAGCGGCTGCTCGAGGATCGCGGCGCCATGCGTGTCGATGCCGCTTGCGACCAGCAGGATCCGCGCGAACGCCCGGGCGACCCGACCGTTGCCGGCCTCGAAGGGCTGCAGCTCCAGCAGGCGTTCGTGCACCACCCCTGCCAGGATCACCGGCGGGACGGTGATCGCCCGGCGGCTGATCCAGGTGCCCAGCTCCTCCATCGCCGCGGGAACCGTGGACGGCGCGGCGGCGCTGTAGATCATCATCCCCTGGGTGCCGTCGTGCACGGCCTGCTCGGTGACCCGGTACCGACCGATGACCTCGGGGAGGACCAGGCCCTGGCTGACGATGCCGTGCAGCCGTCCGAGGGTGTCCAGGGGGTGGGCGAGCGCGGCGGCGGCGAGCTCGTGCTCGACCTGCTCGACCCGACGGAGGTTGGCGTACTCGACCGCCGCGACCTCCTGGGTCTCCATGGCGTCCAGCTGGAGCGCCCGGGCCCAGCCGCCGGTCACCGGCGTGGGCGGCTGCTCCAGCAGCGGGATCCGGCCGGCGTCGACGTCCGCGGCGGTGGACTCCTCCAGCGGGCTGCCGTCGAGCCACACCGACAGGGCAGCCGCACGCGGGCGGGCGACGGCGACACGGGCCGCACGGCGGTCGGGGTCGGCGCCGGCAAGTCGGGCGCTGGCGGCCTGCGCACGGGCGGTCAGGGCCACCAGGTGGTGGGAGTAGGTGATGGGGGAGGTCATGGCGGCGGCGGTGTCGTCAGCTGCGCTTGCCGTCCAGGCCGAGCGTGCGGGACACGGTCCGCTGCACGTTGGCCTCACCGATCCGGATGCCGGCGAAGACGCCAGCCGCGCCGGTGGTGGCCGCCAGCAGGCCGACGGCGGCGGTGCGGGTGACCTGCTTGCGGGTGCGGTTGAACTCCACGACCGGCCAGCCCCGGCGGTGGGCGATCGACATGAGGGACCGGTCGGGGTTGACCGCAACCGGGTGGCCGACGATCTGCATCATCGGCAGGTCCGACGCCGAGTCGGAGTAGGAGTAGCAGCGGCCCAGGTCGTAGCCCTTCTCCGCCGCCAGCCGTCGGATCACGTCGGCCTTGCCCTCGCCGTAGCAGAACGGGGCAGCGAGCTGTCCGGTGTAGACGCCGTCCACGATCTCGCTCTGGGTGCCCAGGCCGCCGGTGATCTCCAGCGCCGACGCGAGCTCGCCGACGATCTCGATGGGGCTGGCGGAGATGATGTAGACGTCACGCCCGGCTTCGCGGTGCATGTCCAGCAGCGCGTCGGCCTCCGGACGGATCTGCGGCAGGAGCTCCTCGATCACCTGGGGCGCCAGCGACGTCAGCTTCTGCGCCTCGACCCCGGCCACGGTCGCGAGGATCCGGTCGCGGATGGCCTCCGACTGCTCGTCGCTCGCGCCGAACAGCTTGAACATCAGCGCCGCAGAGCCGTCGACGAAGAGCCGGCTCATGGGCAGCAGCCCCTCGCGGTACGCCGCCTTGCCGAAGTAGAAGGCGGACGAGCCCGACATGAGGGTGCGGTCGAGGTCGAAGAATGCGGCAGCGGGGGTATCGGACATGACGACGCTGGAGTCTGCCATCCCGGCGCAGCAGGTGCGCATGCACCGTCGGGCCCCACACGATGTGTCATGCTGGCCCGTCATGGCTTCGGGATCGACAGACCGCATGGTGGGCGACGATCGCGCCGGCGTGCCGCTGGAGGTGGTCGACGGGCTGCTGGCGACCATCGCGCAGGTCCTCCACGACCGCCCGGTCCAGCAGCTCGTGGCTGCCCAGCTGCTGCTGGAGTCCTCCGGGGGGACCGGCCCGATGTTCGACAAGGGACTCAACGCGGTCTCGACGGGCGGCCAGCTGTCCCGCGACATCATGTGGGCCGTCACGCGGGTCCCGCTGGAGGCCGATGCGTTCGAGCTGCACCTGCAGGACACCTTCGAGCGTGCGGCCGACGCCGACGATGGGCTCGAGATGACGGCGACGGCACCGACGGAGCTGCCGACCGTCGTGGTGCAGGGACTGGTGCACGCCTGCCACGACGTCGTGGCCGACGCCGTCCTCAGGGGCGGGTCGCTGCGACGCCTGGACGCCGCCGGTGAACCCGGCCGCCTGCGCATGACGGTGGTGACCCGCGGCGGCCGCGAGGACGGCCCCTGGGTCGAGCTGGCCCGCCGACGGGTGCGGCTGGGCGGTGGACGGCTGACCGTCGACCGCGACGGCGAGGACACCGTCACCGTCGTCGAGGCCCCCTGACCGGTCAGAAGGGGAGGGCGTCCGTGGCCGTGTCAGCCCGCTCGTCGTCCCAGCGCTGCCTCTCCGGGCAGGTGGGGGCCAGCCCGCACCAGCGGCAGGCCGGCCCGGCCGACAGGTTGACGGCCTCGGGGCGGTCGGTCAGCCGCAGGGCGGTGTTGAGCCGGTCGGCCAGCCCGCGCGCCGCGGCCTCGAGCACGTCGTCGGTGACGTCCTCGTGCTCGAAGGCCCCTTCGTCGATGTAGATCGTGGCCACCCGGAAGGGCGCCTGCCCGTACTTCAGCGTCGCCAGGAGGGCGTAGATCCGCATGTCGGCGCGGTCCTTCCCCGACCGCGACCCGGTCTTCAGGTCGGCCAGCAACATCCGCCGTTCGTGGGGGTGCGGCCGGCCGAGCACCAGGTCCGGCTTTCCCTTCACCGTGACCGCCCCCGCCCCGAAGCGGGCGGCGATGGTGGGTTCCCAGACCATCGACCACGATCGTGGGAGGGGAGGGAACACGGCGCGGAACTCCTCGACGGCGGTGACCGCGTCGGCCTTCATCCGCTCCGACTCCAGCGCCGTGAGGTCGCTCGTGAACGCCAGCGCCGAGTCCCCGGAGTGGCGGAACTGCTCCCACGAGTCGTCCATCAGGTCGACCACCGTGTGCTGCCGACCGGTCTGGTGGTCCAGCTCGATCGACCCGTGGACCAGCTGGCCACGCACCGTCGCCGCGGACCACTCGAACGGGGTCGCCAGCATGTCCAGGTACCGACCGTCACAGCCCAGCGCGTCCAGCTTGGTCTTGCCGAGCACGATGCGCGGGGCGTCGGCGTCGCGTCCCTCGACCGCGCCGGCGATGCGGCTCTCGACCATGGCCCGGATGCGGCCGGCGCGGTCGGGATCGAACGGCGGTCGAGGCGTTCCGACCGCCATGAGGCCCTCGACCATGCGGCGCTGCGCGGGGGCCAGCTGGTCGAGGTCGAGGCCGCCGACCACCGCTCCCCCTGCAGCCCCTCCCCCGTCGGTCATCGCCAGTCCTTGCGCTCGACCTCGGTCCGGGTCGCCTCGAGCTCGTCGTCGAGGGCCCGCCACGCCTCCAGCCGGTCCGCCCGGACCGTCCCGTCCTCGACCGCACCGGTGACCCCACATCCGGGTTCGCGACGGTGGCTGCAGTCGGAGAACCGGCAGGCCTCCGCCGCCTCGGCGATCTCGGGGAAGACGGCCTCGAGGTCGGCCCATCCCGGCCACAGGCCCACGGCACGCACGCCCGGCGTGTCCAGCAGGGCCCCGCCTGTCGGCAGCGGCAACAACGTTCGGCGGGTCGTGGTGTGGCGTCCCTTGCTGTCGCCCTCCCGCACCATGCCGACGGCGGTGGCCTCGTGGCCGAGGACGGCGTTGACCAGCGAGGACTTGCCGGCCCCTGACTCACCCAGCAGCACCAGGGTGTGCCCACCGTCGGTCATCGCGTCGAGCTCGTCGATGCCGACGCCGTCGTTCGCCCCGGTGACCAGCACCTCCTGCCCGATCGCGACCTCCTTCAGCTGCCGGGCCACGTCGCCGTCGGGGTCCAGGTCGGCCTTGCTGAGGACGACGACCACCCGTGCCTCGCTGCCGTGGGCCACGGCGAGCTGGCGTTCCAGCCGGCGGGGGTTGATGGGCCGGTCGGCGCCCTGCACGACGGCGACGACGTCGGCGTTGGCGGCCAGCACCTGTGGGGCGGCGCGGTCGGCCGGGTCGCGACGGACCACGGCGGAGCGCCGATCGAGCACACAGGTGATGACGGGTTCGTCGATGTCGGCGACGTCGGTGAGGACCACCCAGTCCCCCGTCGCCGGTGCCCGCATCGGGTCCCGCTGCCGGGCCCTGGTGACCGCGAACAGCCGCCCGTCGCTGGTGAAGACGTCGAAGCCGACCCGGTGGGTGCGAGCGATCCGCCCGACCCGCGGGTCGTCGCCCATGCCGACGTCGGCGTCGTCGTGCAGGGCGGCCCAGCGCTGGTCCCAGCCCAGCCCCTCCAACCCCACGTGCTCCTCGCCGGCGGCCTCGGTGGCGCCCCGGTCGCTCATCCGTCCTCGGGGCGTCGCGGGTTGCGCCGGACGTCCAGCACCTCGACGTCGATCACGTCGGGCGGGTCGGCGCCAGCACCCCTGCCGGTCCCCGACGAGCCACGCGGCGGCGGGGTGGACGGCGGCGGCTCGGCGTCGCTGGTCCGTCGGCCACGACGTCCGTTGCGCCGCCGTTCGCCGCGTCCGCCGCTGGCGTCCACCGGACCCCGGTTGCCCAGCAGGAACATCGAACCGAGCGGACCCGAGGCGATCGCGAACCGGGTGACGAGCAGCCGGTTGAGCAACGACCGCGTCGGGCCCAGCACGCAGGCCAGGCCGACGATGTCGGTGACGAATCCCGGGGTCAGCAGCAGCGCCCCGCCGAACAGGATGAGGGCGCCGTCGACGACCTCCGACGCCGGCGCCTTGGCCTCGCGCAGCGCCTCACCGAACCGCCGCCACGCCCGGGTGCCCTCCTGCTTGACCAGCATCGCGCCGAGGATCGAGTCGGCGACGAGGATGACGATGGTGTAGGGCCAGCCGAGCAGCTCCTGGACCTGCCCGATGACCGTCACCTCGACGAGCGGGATGACGACGAAGCAGAGGACGAGGAGGAGCGCCACGGGTCAGGACGCCTGCTGTTCGGCGTCGGCGTCGGCGTCCTCGTCCTTGCCGCTGCCCTTGCCGCTGGACCTGCCGCCCTTGGAGGACTCCACCGACGCCTTGAGGGCGGCCATGAGGTCCAGCACGGAGGCGGGTTCGTCCTCCTCCACGACGGCGATCTCCTCGCCCTCGACCTTGGCCTTGACGGCCTCCATCACGCGGGAGCGGTAGGTGTCGACGTACTCCTCGGGCGAGAAGCTGCCGGAGTAGTTCTCGATCAGCGTCAGCGCCATGTCGACCTCGGCCTGGCGCGGTTCGGGGATCTCGTCGATCCCGACGTCGGACAGCGAGAACTCCCGGATCTCGTCGGGCCAGTGCATGGTGTTGAGCACGAGGACCGGCTCGTCGTCGCCGGCCTCCTCGCCCTCGGTGCCGGTGCCGGGCCGTTCGACCAAGCGCAGCACGGCCATGTGCTCCTTGTCGCGCATCGTGACGCGGCACAGGGCCACCTTCCCCGACTCCTTCATGGCCGAGGACAGCAGGGCGTAGGCCTTCGCGCCGGTCTCCTCGGGGCCGAGGTAGTAGGGCTTGTCGAAGTAGATCGGGTCGATCTCCTCCAGCGGGACGAACGACTCGATGTCGATGACCCGGCTGGACTTGGGGCGGAGCGAGGCGATCTCGTCGGGTTCGAAGACCACGAAGCGGTCCTTCTCGTACTCGAAGCCCTTGACGATGTCGTCGTAGCCGACCTCGGTGTCGTCGGCCTTGGCCACCCGCTTGTAGCCGATCCGCGAGTTGTCACCCCGGCGCAGCTGGTTGAACGACGGGGACTTGTTCTCCGTCGCGGTGTACAGCCCGACCGGGATGGTGACCAGGCCGAAGGACAACGTGCCTTTCCACAGGGTTCTCGGCATGGGTCCACTATCGCGGCTGATCGAGGGCCGCGCCATGCTCTGCCCACAACGGTCTCGGCCGGTTCGCTGAGGCGCCACCGAAGACAATTCGGCCCGCGTGCAGGAGTCGACGGGGTAGGTGTCGAACGGAGGGCCACCCGGGGGATGTGTGCATCTCTCGTCACGACACCTTCTGCAAGGAGCATCACGACATGAAGCGCTTCCCGGCCCTGCTGATGGCCATCCTCGCCATCGGCGCCCTCGCCCTCCCCGCGGGCGCGGCACCCGAACCCGCCCACACCTACGACCTGGACGACGGCGCCAACAACTCGGCCTCCTTCACGAGCGACCCGCAGGTCGGCACCAACGTCGCGTTCTTCCTCGACGGCACCGCCACCGAGTACGCCTGCGAGGGCACCCCCGAGGCCCAGTGCGAGCGGACCTTCCTCGCCATCCGCGGCCTGACCGACGCCGAGATCGCCGCCGACCCGAACGCGAGGGACTCCGTCGGCGTGGGCGTGACGATCGGTGAGTACTCCGTGCCGGTCGCCGACTTCGACCTGATCCTCTACGCCGCCGACGAGAACGGCAACATCCTCTCCGAGCTGGGCCGCTCGGGCAACAACCCCGGTGAGGCCGAGCGCGTCGACAGCAGCGTCACGGCCACCGCCACCAGCCCGGTGAAGTACGTGGTCGCCGAGGTCGTCGTGTTCGCCTCCCCCGGCAGCACCTACGACATGGACATCTACGTCAGCTAGCCAGCGGTAGACAGACAGGAGCAGTCCGGCGACGGCCCGACCACCTCGGTCGGGCCGTCGTCGTGTCCGGACCCAGCGGACCGTTGTTGCGATGATGGCCGGGTGGTCACCACCATCGACTTCCCCCAGCCCCTGCCGGTCACCCAGACCGGGAAGACGTCGTGGCGGCTGGACGTCGACGGCGTCAGCCAGAAGGTCACCAACCTCACCAAGCCGTACTGGGGCCCGGAGGGCTACACCAAGGGCGACCTGCTGGCGTACTACTTCAACGCCGCTCCATGGATCCTGCCGTTCCTCGCCGACCGGGCGCTGACGCTCAAGCGGATGCCAGACGGCGCCGACGGCGACTTCTTCTACGCCAAGAACGCGCCCGACCACGTCCCGGACTGGATGCCGCGGGCACCCGTCGTCAGCGACGGTGACGGGCAGGGCGGCGCCGGCAAGGTCATCGAGTACCTGATGGCCCAGGACACCGTCAGCCTCGTGTACGTCGCCAACCTCGGCTGCATCGAGATGCACCCGTGGCACTCCCGCGTCGACATGCTCGGCTACCCCGACTACGCCTTCTTCGACCTCGATCCGATGGAGGTCGGCTTCGACGTCGTCAAGGAGGTCGCACAGCTGATCCGTGTCGTGCTGGACCAGCTCGGCCTGACCGGCTATCCGCGGACGTCGGGGGCGACCGGCATCCACGTCTACGTCCCGATCGACCGGGTCCACACCTTCGCGGAGGTCCGGGAGCTGATCACCCGCCTGTGCCGGCTGGTCAACCGGGCCGACCCCGATCGGACGACGATGGAGTGGCAGATCAGCGACCGGACGGGGAAGGTCTTCCTCGACGCCGGCATGAACACCGAGGGGCGCAACATCGCCGCGGCCTACTCCGTGCGTCCCCACCGCGGCGCACCGGTGTCCATGCCGCTGCGCTGGGAGGAGCTCGCGACCGACGTCGCCCCGCAGGACTTCACCATGGCCAACGTCTGGCCGCGCCTGCACGAGGTCGGCGACGAGTTCACCGCGGTCCTCGCCGGCGGGCAGACGTTGTGGTCGGCCATGGAGGCCGTCGGCATCGACGTCGACAGGCAGCGCCGCGGTCCCTCCCACTCCATCCGCGCAACCGACCCCGTTGACAACGGCACGATCGGGGCGGAACCCACCCATGGCGGGTCGAGGCCCCGATCGCGCCCGCACCCACCCGGCCCGGTCGACGCCGACCGACCCGCCGTCGAGCCGCCCGCGGCCGATCATCCCGACCCGGGCGAGCTGGCGACGTACACCTCCATGCGCGACTTCGCCGTCACGAACGAACCCGCCGGTGAGGAGCCCCGGCCGGGCGACGACTCGCGGTTCGTCATCCAGCACCACCTGGCCACCCGCCTGCACCACGACCTGCGGCTGGAACGGGGCGGCACGCTGCGCAGCTGGGCGCTGCCGAAGGGCCTGCCGCTGGTCCCCGAGCTCCCCCACCTCGCGATGCAGACCGAGGACCACCCGCTGGAGTACCTGACCTTCCACGGCGACATCCCCGAGGGCGAGTACGGCGGCGGACCGATGCGGATCTGGGACACCGGCACCTACGAGACCGTGGAGTGGGAGGACGGCAAGGTCACGTTCCGGCTGACCGGCCACCGCCACCACGGCGAGTGGCACCTCTTCCGCGTGGGACGGGGCGAGAAGGGCAAGCGGGAGTGGCTGGTCACCCGCGCGAAGTCCGACCTGATCGAGCTGCCCGATCCACCACCCGTCATCGCCCCCTGCCTGGCCACCGGCGGGGGCGCCCCCTTCGACGACGACGACTGGGTGTTCGAGGTCAAGTGGGACGGCGTCCGGGCCATCGCGACCGTGCAGCGGCCCGGGGCCGGTACGAAGGACAGCAACGATGGGGTGACCCGGCTGGTCAGCCGCAACGGCAACGACATCTCCCCCGCCTACCCGGAGCTGGCTGGGTTGTGGGAGCGGGTGCTGGCGTTCAACGCGGTCCTCGACGGCGAGGTCGTGGCCCTCGGGCCGGACGGTCGGCCGTCCTTCGGCCTGCTGCAGCAGCGCATGCACCTGCGCGGCCGGGACCGGGTCGACCGGGCCCGTCGGGCCACGCCGGTGCACTACATGGTGTTCGACCTGCTGGCCCTCGACGGGCAGTCGCTGGTCGCGATGCCGCTGGAGGATCGCCTCGACTTGCTCGACGAGGTCCTGGTCCCCAGCCGGACGATCGTGCGCAGCGACGTGATCCCCGGCCGGGGGACGGCGCTGTACGCCGCCGCTGAGGCCCAGGGGCTGGAGGGGGTCGTCGCCAAGCGGCGGTCGTCGCGCTACCTGCCCGGTCGTCGATCACCGGACTGGCTGAAGGTCAAGGTCCGCCGCACCGCCGAGGTGGTGGTCGTCGGCTGGGTGCCCTCCTCCACCGGTGCCGGCGACCTGGGCAGCCTGGTCGTCGCTGCCCACGACGACGACGGCCTGCGCTACATGGGGCGGGTCGGGACCGGGTTCGACGGGGCCGAACGGGCCCGTCTCGAGGACCTGCTCGACCAGCGGTCACGGGCCGACAGCCCGCTCGTCGACGACGGCGGCGATGCCGAGACCCGCTGGACCGATCCCGTCCACGTGGCGGAGGTCGAGTACGCCGAGGTCACCGGCGAAGGACGCCTGCGCGCACCGTCCTACCGTCGGCTGGTCGACGACGCCGACCCGGCCGCCGTCACCCGGGCCGCCATCCGCTGACCACGACAGCGACGGCATGCCCAGCCAGCGCGCCCGAGTCCCCGTCAGTCCGGGACGTAGGGACTCAGCCGGCGACCGAGGGCGTCCAGCGTCGCCCGGACCGCCGCCACCTGGAGGTCGTGGCGCACGCGGCAGACCCCGAGCAGCTCCTCCGGGCCGTCCGGGCCGGCATCGATCAGCTCGACCCCGACCAGCACGACCTCGGGACCGTCGCCCTGCTCCTGCAGGTGCTGCACGAACGCGATCTCGACGTGGACCGAACCGGGGAGGAACTGCGCGACCGCGACGCAGGTCGCCCGACAGGCCGCGACCAACAAGCCATCGTCGTCGTCGACCTCGGCGACCGCGTCGGCGATCCAGCCGTCGAGGTCGAGGGTCACCTCGATGCTGCGGCCGTCGGGGGCCGGTCGGACGACGCTGATGACGGGACGAAAGACCGGGCCGTTCAGCACGGGGCGCTCACCACCGGAGGATCCTGAAGGTCTCGGCGAGGCCCACGGCCACCTCGGCCCCGGCACGGGCGGCCATGTCGCGCAGCCACGGTTCCGGGTCTCTCTCGCCGACCTGGGACACGTGGCAGCGCAGGGCCGCGATCTTGGTGTCGAACGTCTCGGTCACGTCGACCCGGTCGGGACCGGCGCCGAACCCCATCAGCCACAGCTCGCTGATGTCCCACGGCTCCAGCCCCTCCTCCAGCAGCGTGGGGTCCCACAGCCTGGTGGACGCCGCGGGGTTGATGCAGTGCATGACGAGGTCGCCGACGGCCCGGTGGTCGGGATGGTTGATGCTGCCGCGGGGTGTGATCCGCATCTCGGGGTCGAGCGTCAGCACGATCTGCGGGCGGTGCCGTCGGATGGCCGCCGCCACGATGCGTCGCGCCTCCAGTGAGGGCTCCAGCCACCCGTCCAGGTAGCCGCCCCACTCCAGGTCCGTCACGCCCAGCAGCGTGCAGGCCGCCGTCTGCTCGAGGTGACGGTTGGCGGCCAGCAGCTTGCGGGTCATCTCCGGGTCCTGGGAGCCGCTGGCCCCGTCGGTCATGACGAGGTAGCGCACGTCGACGCCGGCCTCGGTCCAGAGGGCAACGGTCCCGGCCGCCCCGAACTCCGCGTCGTCGGGGTGGGCGATCACGACCAGCGCCCGCTCGACGCCGTCCAATCCCGTCGTGGGGTCCCAGCGGCGCGGGGTGCTACTCCCCACAGCCCTGCCCGGCCAATACGGACTGCACGAGGTCGTCGTCGGCCAGCCCGTCGAGGAATCCGAAGAAGCGGCCGCCGGAGTCCTCCAGGGCGTAGGTGGGACCGAACTCGTCGTCGAAGAACTCCACCTCGCTGCCGAACTGCACCTCGAGGTCGAACACGGTGCTGGACCCGGGGACGATCGGCTGGCCGGGGGCATCCCCGAGCACGGCGTAGGGGGTGATGGTGGAGGGCAGCTCGGCGAAGGCCGTCCAGGCGGCGACGTGGGCGTATCCCGAGGCGTAGGGCGACTCGTCGAGGATGGTCAACGACAGACCGGGGTAGTCCACGATCCGGTAGGCCGTACCCGCAGCGGGGCATCCCGCGTCGATCGGGGTGGGACCGGTGTCGCCGACCGGCGCGCCGATCGCGGCCTCGAGCGCCGGGCCGATCTCCTCGTAGGTCGATCCGAACGCGTAGTAGTCGGACCCGATGACGAAGCCGCTCGACAGCAGCTCGGCGGTGCCGAAGTCGTCATCGACCGGTTCCTCGACGGGTGCCTCGGTGGTCGGCGCGGGAGCGGGTTCGTCGGTCTCGGGGTCGCCGAACTGCGCGGCCCACCCGACCGCCAGCAGGTTGGCCGCGGCCGAGCACGCCTCGTCGTCGCCGAGGCCGCAGAGGTCCTCGATCTCCATGAGCTGGTCGTTGGTCAGCTGGGGGCCCACGAACGCACACCAGTCACGGGCGCCCTGTGCGCAGTACCCCAGCGCCTCGCCGATCTCCTCCGACACCCCGGCGAGGAACGGGTCGACGGGGGCGTCCTGTGCGGGAGGTTCGGGCGCCTCGGGCACGGTCGCCTCGGCTGTGGGGTCGGCTTCCTCGATCGTGGGGACGTCGACCGTGGCCACGTCCGACGGCGTGTCGTCGCCGTCGCTTCCGCATGCCGCCAACAGCACCAGCAGGACGAGGAGGCTGGCGAGGACACGTGTGGGCACTGGGGTTCCGTTCACTACGGTGGGTATTGACGGCCGCGGTGAGCATAGGAGGGTTAGCCTGTCGGCACCGCATGCCTGTACCTCTCGAAGCCCCCGAACGCGAACGCGTCTCCAGCACCGAAACCGTCAACGAACGGGATCGGCTGTGGAACGTCATCGTGTGGAACGACCCCGTGACCCTGATGGACTACGTGGTCTTCGTGCTGCGCAAGCTGTTCGGCTACGACAAGGCCACGGCAACGCGGTTGATGATGCAGGTCCACGAGGAGGGCCGCGCCGTCGTGTCCAGCGGTCCGCGCGAACAGGCCGAGATGGACGTCCACCGACTGCATGCCCACGGCCTGCAGGCCACCCTCTCCCAGGACTGACCGTGCGCTTCCCACGACTGGTTCGCCATGCCGACGGCGGGGTCCGCGTGACCCTGCCGACCGCCGAGCGCGCGCTCCTGGCCGACATGGTGCGGACCATCCGCGAGGTCATCGCCGGGGTCGACGCCGACACGCCGCACGACGAGGTCGTCGGCCGGCTGTTCCCCCGGGCCTACGAGGACCCGCTGGAGCAGATGGAGTACGCCGACACGGCGATCGACCTGCTCGCAGAGGCCAAGCGGACGATGCTGGACACCTTCGAGGAGTCGTTGCGGGCCGGGACGGTGCGCCGTGACGTCTGGCGCATCGACCTCACCGAGGAGCAGACCGCCGCGTGGCTGGCGGTGCTGCAGGACGGCCGGCTGGTCCTGGCGCAGATCGTCGGCATCCGCACCGAGGAGGACTGGGATCGGCTGATCGAGACCGACGACGAGGCGGCGCTGATCCTGGCCTACCTCGGCGAGCTGCTCGGCATGCTGGTCATGCTGCTCGACGGAGCCCTGCCGGACGAGGAATGACGCGTCGGTCCGGGGAGGAACCCGGGCCGTCCGCGTCGAAAGAACAGAACACCATCACTTCCTGTCGGTGGTCGAGCGCCTGCGCCTCCTGCGGGCCCGAGCCGAGGAGCCGATCCCGTGCGTGCTGCATCCCTGTCCCGTTCTGCCCGTCCTGCGGCGGTCGCCATGATCGCCGTCGCGGCGGTGCTGGCGCTGCTCGCGCCGACCCCGTCCGCCGCGGAGCAGCCCTTCGAGGCCGAGAGCTACGCCCATTCGGTGACCTCGCTGGCCGCCGACGGCATCACCATCGACATCCAGGTCTACAAGCCGGCCCTGGCGCAGGGACAGCAGGTCCCGGTGCTGCTGCACTCCCACGGCTGGGGTGGCTCCAAGACCAGCAGCGCCGGCGCCTACGCCGCCGAGCAGGCTGCCGGCTACGGCGTGGTGTCGATCACCCAACGCGGCCACGGTGCCTCGGGCGGCCTGCGCAACGTCGAGGACCCCGAGTTCGAGGGCATGGACATGATCGCGGTCGTGGACTACATCGCGACGCTGGACTGGGTCGCCAAGGAACCGCTGGAGCAGGACTCCCCGTGGGCGGACCGCGGCGGTGACCCGGTGCTGGGTGCCTGGGGCGGGTCCTACGGCGGCGGCTACCAGTACGTGCTGGCCCTCACGGAGATGCAGCAGTTCGGCGCGACCCGCCTGGACGCCATGGCTCCCGACATCACCTGGCACGACCTGAACACGGCGCTGGCCCCCAACGACGTGCCCCGCTCGGCGTGGCTGACCCTGCTGTACTCCACCGGCGCCAGCAAGGTCGAGCGCTACATCAGCGAGGGCTTCGCCTACGGCGTGGCCACCGGCCAGTACGCCGACGGCACCGTGCCCGGCCTGCACGACCTGAAGGCCGAGTTCGCAACCCACGGGCCGGCTGGCTACGTCGACGCGGCGGGCGAGCGGATCCAGCTCGACATCCCGATGCTCATCACCCAGGGCTTCAGCGACAACCTGTTCATCTTCAACGAGGCGTGGGACAACTTCACCCAGACGCTGACCGACGACGCCCGCGAGCGGTCGATGCTGGTCGGCCACAACGGCGGCCACGCCCTGCCCAACGTCTATCCGGTCGGCTACTCCGGCAGCGGCGACAAGTGCGGCGGCCTGTCAACCGACACCCGCATGCAGTTCTTCGGCGCGGCCTTCACGGGCGGCGACACCCGAGTCCTCGGCAACGGTGAGCCGTTCCACTACACCACCGCCTCCAGCGAGTGCCTGCACCTGACCGAGGCCGACATCGACTTCGAGGCCACCTACCAGCCGCAGGAGATCGACCCGACCGGGACCCTGGGCCCGGCGATCGGCAGCCACACCATGGCCGGCGCGCCGATCTCGCTGGCGCTGGCTGAGGGCCCGCTGACCATCGCGGGCGTGCCCGCGCTGTCCGCCGAGCTCTACGGCCTCGGCTACGACCAGCGGCTGTTCTTCACCCTCTCCAAGGGCACCAGCCCCACCAACGCCCAGACGATCCAGAACAACGTCATGCCCTACCGCATGGCCGGCCCGGTGCCCTCGGCGGGTGACGCGATCACCATGCGCCTGCCCGGGATCGCCGAGACCATCGACGAGGGCGAGACGCTGTACCTGACCGTCAGCCCGACGAGCGACATGTTCTTCGGACACGGCTCCCGCACCCCCGGCTTCGTCGGCATGACCGACGTCGCCGTCACCATCCCGACGGTCGTCGCGGACTAGGACCGGCACGATCACACGGCCCCGGACGACCCATCGTCCGGGGCCGTTTCGTTCGACTGCACAACAATTCTTGGTCCCGGCACCCTCACTCGACAGTTACTGACCGGTAACATGGTTGACGTCATGGATCGCCGAGCCCGACTGAGCGCCCCCCAACGCCGCGAGCAGCTGCTGGCGGTGGCCGGGGACAAGTTCGCCACCCACGGATTCCACACCCTGTCGATGGAGTCGATCGCCGAGGCCGCCGGGGTGTCCAAGCCGGTGCTGTACCAGCACTTCCCCTCCAAGCGGGCCCTCTACATCGCGCTCGTCGACGAGGCGACGGAGGAGCTGCAGCGCCGGGTCACCAGCGCGCTGGAGGGCACGACCGACAACCGTGCACGTGTGCGGGGGGCCATCAGCGCTTTCTTCGAGTTCGTGGAGGACCAGCGCTTCCGGCTGCTGTTCCTCACCGCGGACTTCGCCGACGAGGAGATCGCCCAGCGCGTCGACGCGGCGAAGCAGGGGGTGGCCGAGGCGGTCGCCAAGCTCATCGCCGCCGACGCCGGGTTGTCCCAGGGCGGCGCCGAGCTGCTGGCCACGGGCGTCCGCGGCCTCGCGATCGCGGGGGCGACGTGGTGGGTCGACCATCCCGACATCCCCGCCGACGATGCCGTCGACCTGCTGGCCCGCCTGCTGTGGCGCGGCCTCGGCGGGTTCGAGCGCACCGACTGACGCTGGCCGACCCGGCCTGTTCAGCCCGCCGGCTCGGGCTCGGTTGCGTCGGGCTCGCTGGCCTCCGGCTCGGTGGGGTCGACGGTCCCGGGCTCGGTGGTTCCAGCCTGCGGTAGCAGAAGCTCGGGGCTCGGAGACACCGTGGTCGCACGCAGGCGGTCCTGTCGACCTGCCGCGCGCCATGCCATCGGTGCGAGCACGGCCGCCACGAGACCGGCCGCCAGCAGCACCCGCTGGATGCCGAGGGTCGCGGCCAGCACGGGCGCGACGACGATCGGCAGCAGGCTGGCGCCGGACGTCACGGTGCCGATGAGGCCCGTCACCCGACCGACGTGTGTGGGGCCGGCGGCCCGCTGGGCGAGCGTCCGGGTGAGCGGCAACGCGATGCCGAGGGGGATCGACCAGGTGATGGCACCGACGAGCACCACCCGCAGGTCGCCCGTCGCGACGTACAGCACCGATCCCAGGCCCGAGGCCATGACGATCAGGACCCCGTTGCGGAAGGTGGTGAACAGTCCGGCCCGTCGTTCCAGCCACATCGAGCCCGCGAACAGGCCGATCCCGAAGATGGCGTTGACGTAGCCGAGGGTCTCCACCGGGGCGCCGACGACGTCGCGGAAGAAGAGGGGTTCGAGCGCGATGAACATGCCGAACGCCAGGCTCGGCAGGGCGGCGAGGAACAGCACCAGCCGGATGGCAGGGTTGGTGGCCGCCAGGCGCAGGCCGTCCAGCACGTCAGCGAACGGTCCCGGCCGGGCGTCGGCCACCGGGTCGAGGGGACCGCTGGTGGCGAGGGTGCCCTCCGGGGCGTGCGCGGCGCCACGATCGGGCAGCTGGACCCGCAGGACGAGGAGGAGCGCGACGACGCTGGTGACGGCGTCGAAGACGAAGATGCCGGAGAAGCCGACGATGGGGAACATGAGGCCGCCCAGCGCCGGCCCGGCCACGAGCGCCAGCCAGTTGGCCGACTCCAGCCGGGCGTTGGCGGAGTCCAGCCCGGCGTCGTCGACCAGCGCGGGCGGCAGCGAGGTGATCGCGGTCTCCAGCACCGCACCGGTCAGCCACACGACGGTCCCGAGGGCCAGCAGGCGCGGCAGGTCGCTGGCCAGGATCAGGGAGAGGGTGGCCGGCACGAAGACCACCTGGGCACCGATGACCACCCGGCGGGCGTCGAACCGGTCGACCAGCGTTCCGCCCGCGACGGATCCCACCATGGCCGCGATGCCGATGATCGCCGACATGATCGCGAGGTCCGTGGGGGTGCCGTCGAACTCGTAGGCGGCCTTGCCCCACAGGCCGATGAAGAACGCCGCCTCGGCCCCCGTGCTCGACACGAAGCGCGCCAGGACGGTCAGGTGGACCGACCTCGACGACTGACCCCACGGCGACTCCTTCACAGCCGACAGATCCTAGCGGTTCGTCACGTCGGTGGCAGTGTCGCACCGGCTGCCCGCACCACCAACACGAGATCCGTGGCCACATCCGGACGGGGCCTTCGACGACAACACCCGAACGGGGCTTCCCACTACAACTGTGGAAACGGGTGCACGGGTGCTCCCCTCGCCACAATCGTGTCCGGAAGCCAACCCCACGAGGTTGGTCGTGGGCCACGATTGGAGGGACGGGTGCACCGGTGCACCCCCGGCCACGATCGTCGCCGAACGCCAATCGTCGCCGAACGACCGATCCGGGTGAAGGTGCGGTGGACGGCCAGCCCGGACCTGCTGGGTAGGCTCGTCGGGCGATGGACGCCTCTCCGATCGTCACCGCCGTCGTGTTGCTCGGCGCCGCCCTCCTCGTGCTGGCCGGCGCGCTGAAGGTGCCGGTGCCCGACGCCGCGATGGCCACGCTGCACCGCCTGCACCTGCCCTCGGGGCGCGCGGCCGCCCGGGCCCTCGGCCTCGGCGAGATCGCCGTCGGCGTGGGCGTGGTGATCGCCGGCGGTCGGATCGCCCCGGCGGTGCTGGCCGTCGTCTACGCGATCCTGCTCGGTGTCGCGTGGTGGCAGCGGGCCGCCCAGGTCGACTGTGGGTGCTTCGGCACGACCGCGACCGTGGTGACCCGCACCCACATGGCGACCAACGCCGTCCTGGGCATGGCCGCCGCCGCAGGTGCGTTCGTCGGCACCGTCCCCCTGGCCGACCTCGCTGCCGACGCCGGGATCGCGGGCGCCGTCGCCGGGGCCGTGCTGCTGGTCACCGGGGTCGGGCTGCTGCGCGTCCTCCTCGTCCGTGCCGCCGACACGACCGTCGCCGGGGGCGCCTCCCCCGCCGTCCTGCGCCGCGGGAGTCCCGCGTGAGCGTCGTGGTCGCACTGCTGGCCATCGTCGTCGCCCTGCTGGCCGTGCTCGTCGCCGGGTTGCTGCGCACCAACGCCGAGGTCCTGCGTGCCCTCGACCGCCTCGGCGCCGACCTCGAGGACGAGGACTCCGGCACCCGTCGACGCGACCCGCAGCCGGGACCCAGCGCGCGGACGGGCCGGGCGGGTGCCGACCTGTCCGGCGGCACCCTCGACGGGGGCGCCCGGGTCGTGCGAACCGTCGACGTCGAGCACGACACCCTGCTGCTGTTCCTCTCCAGCGGCTGCCTGACCTGCCGCACGTTCTGGGATGCGATGCGCGAGGCCGGCGGACTCGGGTTGCCCAGCCGCATCCGCGTCGTCGCCGTCACCAAGGACCTGGACGAGGAGAGCCCGTCGGCGCTGGCCGAGCTGGTCCCCCGCCACGGCGCGTCGGTCGTGATGTCCTCCGCCGCCTGGGCGGACTACGCCGTCCCCGGCTCGCCCTACGCCGTGCTGGTGGAGGGACGGTCCGGCCGGGTCGTGGGTGAGGGCACGGGCACGACCTGGGACCAGGTCGCCAACCTCATGGCGCAGGCCACCGGCGACCTGGCCTGGGTGGGCGACGACACGCCGCGTACCCGCAAGGCCAGCCGGGACATGGCGGTGGAGCGCGACACCGACGCCGAGCTGCTGCGCGCCGGCATCACCCCCGGCGACCCACGCCTGTACCCAACCGACGCCCACGAGGCCGACGAGCCACACGGCGAGGACCCTGTCTGACCACCCTGTGTTTGGCCACCCCCATCCGCCGGGAACCCCATGGGCATGGCCAAGAACCACGGACCCAGCATCAAGGACGACGAGCAGTACGAGAAGCTGCGCGACCACGGGATGAGCAAGTCCAAGGCCGCAGCGATCGCCAACACCGAGGACGCCTCGAAGAAGGGCGGTTCGTCGCCCTCCTACGAGGAGTGGACCAAGGACGACCTGTACGAGCGCGCCCAGGAGCTCGACATCGACGGGCGGTCCGACATGACCAAGGACGAGCTGATCGAGGCGCTGCGGTCGACCTGACGCACCGGCGTTCGACGCGACCCGTCCGACCCGCCCCGCACGATCCCACCCCGCCCGATCCCGCCCCGTTCGACCCGACACCGTTCGTTCCCCCCATCCAAGGACGCCTGATGAACCCCTCCACCATGCCCCCGCTCGGCCTCGGCACCTGGGAGCTGACCGGCGACACGTGTGTTGATGCGGTCGCCGCCGGCATCGAGATGGGCTACCGCCACATCGACACCGCCCAGATGTACGGCAACGAGTCCGACGTCGGCGACGGCATCGCCCGCGCCGACATCGACCGTGACCAGCTGTGGGTGACCACCAAGCTGGACAACCACAACCACGCCCCCGACAAGGTGATCGCCTCCACGGAGGACTCCCTCCGTCGGCTCGGCCTGGACCGACTCGACCTGCTGCTGATCCACTGGCCGGTCGAGCTCGACGACCTCGAGGAGACCCTCGAGGCCATGCAGGAGCTGGCCGACCGCGACCTCGTCGCCAACCTGGGGGTCAGCAACTTCACCAGCGAACAGCTGCGCCGCGCCGGCGAGGCGGCCCGGGTGGTCGTCGACCAGGTCGAGTACCACGCGCTCCTGGACCAGTCGACGTTGCTGGAGACGACCCGCGACATGGGCATCACCCTGACCGCCTACTCCCCCCTCGCACGCGGCACGCTGTTGACCCACCCGGTCGTCACCAACATCGCCGGTGCCCGCAGCACCGGTCCCGCCCAGATCGCCCTGCGCTGGCTGCTGGACCAGGACGGCGTCGCCGTGATCCCCAAGGCCTCGAGCCCCGAGCACCTCCGAAGCAACCTCGAGGCCCTGGACATGGAGCCGCTGTCGACCAACGACCGTGCGGCCCTCGACGACCTGCCCAAGGACCAGCGGGTGATCGACCCGCCGTTCGCGCCCGACTGGGACTGACGCAGCCCACAGCAACCACGCCGGCGGGGCCTACCCTCGTCGGCGTGGTTGTTCTCGTCCTCGGCACGGTGCTGGCGCTGCTGGCGGCCGTCCGCACCCAGTGGTCCCCCTGAGGGGAGTCCATGCTGTCCAGCATCTCCCCGGTCGGGGAGGCATCCCGCCAGCAGCGATGGTCGGTGACCGTCGCCGCCTACGTCGTCGGGTCCGCGAGCGCGGGCGCGATGACCGGAGCCCTGCTGGGTCTGCTCGGATCCACCGGCTGGACGCTGGCCGGCCGACTTCCCTCCGCCACCGCACAGCTCGTGGGCATCGGATCCCTGGCCACCATCGGCCTGGTCCTGGACGCCACATCCGGCGTTCCGTCGATCCACCGGCAGGTCGACGACCGCTGGCTGACCACCTACCGCGGCTGGGTGTACGGCATCGGGTTCGGCGCCCAGCTCGGCACCGGCGTGGCCACGATCGTGCCGGCCAGCATCGTCTGGGTGACGTGGGCAACGGCCGCGCTGTCGGGCAGCGTCCGGACCGGTGGACTGATCGGCCTCGTGTTCGGGGTCGCCCGGGCCCTGCCGCTGGTCGCCGCCGGGCGGATCCGCACCGTCGCTGCCCTGCGCCGCACCCTCGCTGGGGTTGACGCTGCCCGCGAGAGGGCATCACTCGTGACCCGCCTCGGCCAGATGGGCGTGGCCCTTGCCGCGTTCGTGGTGGTCGTGCGGTGAGACTCCGTCATCCCGCGCGCCGTCCCGTGACGCGCACTCCTCGCCCGCCGCCGCCGGCGAACGCCCACCGAAGGGAGCTGCACCACCGCCATGCACCTTGATGCACACGGCTTCCGAGTCGCGCTGCCGGACAAGTGGGAGGGGGCGGTCCAGCGCGGTCGGATCGACGAGCGCGTGGCGGCTCGCGCCCGAGAGGCCGGACGACCGGTGCACACCCCGCCGGTCCTGCACCTGACCAGCGCGTCGTTGCCGGAGGTGCGCGGCGACTTCGGCAGCGGTGCCGTCGACCTGCTCGGGGACGACGACGTGTTCATCGCCCTCATCGAGTACGGACCGGAGAACCTCGGGACGGCGCTGTTCGACACCGGCCGGATGCCTCGGCGACTGTCGGTCGCCGACTTCGCACCCAACGGGCTGCAGCGCGCCATCGCCGGGCAGTCCGGCACCCAGGTCTTCTGCACCGAAGCCGGGCGGGCGCTGTGCCTGTACGTCGTGCTCGGCGGCCACTGGCAGGCCCGACGCCTGCTGCCCCGCGTCAACGACGCCCTGTCCCGCATCGACGTGGCCCCCGCCGAGGTGACCCCCTCGTGACTCTCCTCCTCCCCACCGACGACTCCGACCGGACCACCCCGCTCAGCCAGCGCCTCGCGACGTCCGCAAGCCGTCTGCTCGACCGCCGTCGTCCGGGCCGGCGGTCGTTCCTGCGGCGCGCGGCCCTGGTCGCGACGGCCCTGACGGTCAACCCGATCGACTTCGTGCTGAAGCCCCAGAGCGCGTGGGCCAGCGTCTGTGGCCCGGCCAACGAGTGCAGCCAGGGCTGGACGGCCATGTGCTGCACCATCAACGCCGGCGCCAACACGTGCCCCGAGGGGTCCTACGCGGCCGGTTGGTGGAAGGTGTCGTCCTCGGCGTTCTGCCGCGGCGAGGACCGCTACGTCGTGGACTGCAACCGGACCCCCGGCGAGACCTGTACCTGCCGCTGCGCGGAGGGCGAGTGCGACCGCCGCCGCGTGTGCTGCAACAACTTTCGCTACGGCCAGTGCAACCAGCAGGTGCCCGGCACCACCGAGGTGGTGTGCCGCATCGTCATCTGCACCCCGCCCTGGGAGTGGGACGAGTCCTGCACCACGACGGTCCGCACCGACGAGCGCACCCGCGAGCACAACGCGACGTGCCTGAACCCGCCCAACCCGACCGAGATCGCCGTCGTGTACCAGGACATCGGCCTGGTCGGATCCGTCGTCGGCGCCCCCGTCGCCGAGGAGGTCGAGGGACCCAGGGGAGGTCGCTGGCGTGCCTACGAGCACGGCGTGATCACCACCGTCGAGGCCTACGGGCTGATCGTCGCCGCGGGGCCGGCCGCCACCGCCTACCGCGACCGCGGCGGACCGGACAGCACGCTCGGCTGGATCGTCGAGGCCCCCGTCGACATCGACGGCGGCCAGCGGATGCGGACCGAGGCCGGGACGCTGTACGCCCCGTCGACCGGCACCGCCCACGTGCTGTCGGGCACCCTCGAGGCGGCCTACCAGCAGCGTGGCGGGCCGGCCGGATGGCTGGGCTTCCCCGCCACCGACGTCGTCGACGCCCCCGGTGGACGCCGACGAGTGTTTTTCGCCGCCGGCTGGTCACTGGCCCACGACCCGTCCACCGACGAGGTGCGGCTGGTGCCCTCCGACGTCGAGCTTCCCGACGCCCCCGATGAGTGGTACACGACCGCAGCCGTCGAGCGGATCGAGGGGCCCGACCGGGTCGCCACCGCCGTCGCGGTGTCGGCAGCCAGCCACCCCGACGGCGCCGACACGGTGGTCCTGGCGACCGCCGGGGCGTTCGCCGACGCGTTGGCGGGTGGCGTGCTTGCCGGCGTGCGTGGGGGCCCGGTGCTGCTCGTGGCGACCGAGGACCTGTCGTCTGCGACCGCTGACGAGCTGGTTCGCCTCGCCCCGTCGACGGTGATCGTGGCCGGTGGCGCCGAGGCCGTGGCCGACGCGGTGCTGGACGCCGTCCGCGACCGCCTGCCCGACGCCGACGTGCGACGCGTCGCCGGGGACGGTCGGTTCGCCACCGCGGTCGCGTTGGCCGAGGAGCAGGTGCGGACCGATGAGGGGGAAGAGGCGTCGGTCGACGTCGTGTACGTCGCGAGCGGCCGGACGTTCCCCGACGCGCTCGCGGTGACCCCCGTCGCCGGCACGGCCGAGGCGCCGCTGCTGTTGACGGAGCCGACCGAGCTGCCCGACGTGACCGGCGACGCCCTGCGCCGATGGATGCCGACCGAGGTCGTCGTCGCCGGCGGCGAGTCGGCCGTGTCCGACGACGTCGTCCGTGCGATCCGCCGTGCGGTGCCGCTGGCGACCGTCCGCCGCATCGCCGGCGACGGCCGCTTCGACACCGCCGTCGAGGCGGCACGCGAGCTGCCTCGGGACCTCGACCGGGCGCTCGTCGCAACCGGTGACCGCTTCGCCGATGCCCTGTCGGCCGGCGCGGCCGCGACCGCGGATCCGTCGTGGCTGCTGCTGACCTCGACCGACGCCCTGCCGACGGCGACCCGCCATGCGATCGCCGAGCTGGGACCTGCCTCGCTGGTCGTGGTGGGCGGCACCGCTGCGGTGTCGGCGCTGGTCGTGGAGCAGCTGGCCGCGTCCCCGAACGAACCCCACGAGGTGCGTGAGGACCCGGCCGCCGCCGACACCGCGGGGTCCCCGTCCGGGGACGAGGCCCCGGAGCCGGCACCACCCCCCACCCTGCCGGGCATCAGCGGGCGGGGAAACGGCCCTCGCTGACGACGCGGCCGACCGCCTCGGCCAGCCGCGCACAGAAGGCTGGGGTCAGGCCGTCCTCGGCGTGCCCGAACCCGACGGGCTCGTGCCAGACGACGACGTGGCCACCAGCCGCCTCGGCCAGCTCGTCGGCGTGTCCCGGCGCGAAGTAGGCGTCGTCCGCGCCGTGCACGATCAACAGCGGCACGTCGGTGTCGGCCACCAGGTCGACCGGGTCGCCGTACGGCGGGATCCGGTCGGGCGGCACCATGCGGAACCCCGCGATCGACTGCCAGACACGACGCTTCAGCGGTGATCGCCACAGGCTGTCGAGGGTGACCATGCCGGGCAGGGAGAGGTCCCAGTGACGGGCGCTGGAGGACACCAGCACCGCGGCGTCGACGTCCAGCCCCTTGGCCAGCGCGTGGGCGGTCGCGGTCCCACCCAGCGACAGGCCGACCACGACGACCCGCTGGTGGCCCCTTCCCTTGAGTGTGTCGACCGCGGCGTGCACGTCGCGCCACTCGTCGGCGCCGAGGGTGGACCGGCCCGACGACCCGCCGTGGCCGCGCAGGTCGATGGCCAGGACGTGGTTGGTGGCGGCCAGGTGGTCGGCGAGGAACGCGTAGGCAGGCTTGCGTCGGTGGGCCGCGAAGCCGTGCACGACCACGATGGCGGTGTCCTCGCGCCGCGGACCGGGCAGCCAGGTGCCGGCCAGGCGGACGCCGTCGTCGGTGGTCAGGGCGACGGTGCGGTGCGGGGCACGGTGCCCGCCGGTCCAGCCACGGACCTCCGCGATGCGGTGCCACGCCCGGCGGTCCTCACGGCGCTTGGCTGCCAGGACGGCCTGACGGTCGACGTCGCGCCGGCGGTCCGGGGGGCTGGTCATCGTTCGGCTGCCTCCCGCAGCAACGCCGCCCGCCGGCGAGGGTCGCCATCACGATGCAGGTCACCACCGATCAGCAGGCACAGGTCGTCGCCGTAGGCCTCGCGCAGCTGCGGCACCCGCTCGACGCTGACCCCGCCACCCGCGGCCGGCAGGATCGGCGGCAGCGCACCGGACGGGCGCAGGCATGCCTCGACCGTCGCCCGCGCGTCGGCCTCGTCGATGGGGAACCGGCCGCCGGGGACGATGAACACCGAGCAGTCGGCACCGGCAAGCCGTGGCAGCAGGCCGTGCACCAGCGCCGGGGCAACGCGATCCGACAGCCCCCCGAACCCGCCGGGATGGGCGATGACGGGCAGGCCAGCGGTGGCG